>DATLUM010000001.1 GCA_035533095.1 Acidimicrobiales bacterium
GGCTCATCCTCCGCCGAGCTGGTCCAGAGGCGGTGCTCGAGGTCCTCGATCACGGACCGGGGTTCCCGGCAGAGTTCCTCCCGCGTGCGTTCGAGCGCTTCAGCCGGTCCGACAACAGCCGAAACCGCGAGGGAGGCGGAACCGGTCTGGGCCTGGCGATCGTGAAGTCGTTGGCCGAAGCCCACGGGGGCAGCGCCAAGGCCGCGAACCGTCCCGGAGGCGGAGCTGTCGTATCCGTCGCGATTCCTGTCGACGGTGAGACTACGCCCTCCGCACCTGAGGACACCGTATTGGCAAGAGGAGACCGGTACGGGCAGGTGCCCTGAAGATTCGCTTTCGGAAAGTACACCGCTTGATGCCGGTCGATGATCAGAGCTTCCAAACTCGGCTTGCTCAGCCCGCAGCGAGCCCATCGACGCGAAGCCGCACGTCTAGCACTTCCGGACCGAGGGTCGAGGTGACAGATGGACTCTGTGGTTGGTGGTCATGCTGCTCGGTTCCTCCGGTGATTGTCGAGGACCTCGTGAGGTGTGCGCCCCGCCATGTAGTCGCCGTGGTTGCGCCGGCGATGGTGGTAGCCGACCAGCCACGCGTCGGCCTCGGCTTGGAGCTGGCGGATAGAGGAGAAGCGCCGGCGGTGGAAGGCGGGACGCCAGCACTCGTCGAGCATGGTGCCCTGGAAGCGCTCGACCACGGCGTTGTGGTTGGGGGAGCGCGGTGGGATGCGGCAGTGGCGCAGGCTCTTGGCCACGAGATGGGCCCGGAAGTCCGACGCCACGTACTCGGGGCCGCCGTCGGTGAGTACGGCCCGGACGGTGATGCCGTGGCGGCGGTAGTGCCGAAGCAAGCGGTCGACGAAGCGCACCGAGTGGGTGGCGTTGACCGGGCCGAGCACGATCGTCACGAAGGCCCAGCGGGTGAACACGTCGATGGCGGTGAGCTGGTACACCTTGCCCACGCCCTTCAGCTTGCCGATGTAGAAGCTGTCCAGGCACACGAGCTCGCCCGGACCCCCGCTGGCCAGACAGAAGCCGAAGGGCTCGTCGTCTCGGGCCGCCTCGGTGACCAGGCCCGTGGTGAGCGCGGCGATGGCTGCGGCCCGGGCCAGGCGGGCGGACCTGCGCCCGAGCCCGTGGGCCACGAGGCGCTTCTGCACCGTGGACTTGGCGATGGAGAAGCCCTGCTCAGCCAGCAGGTCGGCGTAGCGCCGGCACCCCAGCGTGGGCTGGAGCACGGCCAGGGTGAGCAGGGCTTCGATCACGTGGGTGGGGGTGGCATCGGGCATCTGCGGCGCCCGGCGCTCCTTGGGCATGAGGGCGTCGAGGCCGTAGCGATCGGCCCGGTTCTTCCACTCGTAGTAGCGGGTCCTCGAGATCCCGAAGACCCGGCACGTCTCGGCCACGTTGGCGGTCCGCTGGGCGTGCTCCAACACGGCGAGGCGGCGCTGGTAGATGATCTCTGCTGGGGTCACGGTGATGGGCTCCTTGTCTCTTTGGTAGGAACCAAAGAGTCCATCGCCGGACCCCACCTCATGGTGGATGTGCAACCTCATCCTGTGGACCGGAAGCCCTAGACGGTGGGCGTCACGCGCGGCTCGAGCAGGACGATGGGGAGCTCGCGCTGCACGGTGTGAAGATAGCGGCGCCACTGCGAGTTGTAGGCAGCCGCCCGGAGAGCGGTGGCGGCGCGCTCCTCCCCGGCGAGGACGCGGGCGTGCACCGCGGTGGTCCGGCCCGACCGGTGGACCAGCGCGTCGGAACCGGCCTCGAGGTTGAGCCACCACCCCGGCGGGCGCTCAGCGCCGAAATTGGAGGCGATGACGACGAGCCCGGTCGGACCGGGCATGTAGAGCAGCACCACCTGATGCGCCATCCCGGTGCGGCGCGAGCGCGTCTCGAGCACGAGAAAGCGCAGACGCAGCCCGGTGCGCGAGGGCCGTCCCCGTGTGCGCACGAGCAGGCGGGTGTGCTGACGCGTGAAGGCCTTGAAGGCGCGGGTGCGAAAGGTGTTCCACGCCGCCGCGAACCGGGCCCGGGGTCCGGCGGGGGCGCCACTCTTCCCGTTGGCGCTCATCGCGGCCATCAGCCGTGCCCTCGCCGTCGGTTGCCGTCGACAACGACCTCGGCGCCGGCAAGGCGCCGCACAGTCTGGGGACGAGGCATGACGAAACGGTACCGTCCACTGAGTGTCAGGCTTCAGCGGCCCAGCGGGTTGGCTCGTACCGTCAGTGCCCGCCGCAAAGCGTGGCTTTCATCGGAATTGCCGCTCGCTGGGCGCGCCGGACCGGCCGGCGTGACTTGATAGGAGCCCGGCCGAGTGTGCCTCGACTCAGTGCTGTCCTCCGACCGGTCCTGCGACTCCAACGACGAGAAGGAGCAGGAATATGGTGACCCTTGGAGCGGACACACACAAGCGCACCCACACGATCGTTGCTGTTGACGACCTCGGACGGCAGCTGGACGTGTTGACGGCACCGGCGACCGTGAGCGGACATCGCTCGCTCGTCACATGGGCCCGCCAGTTCTCCGATCGCCGCTGGGCGCTCGAGGATGTTCGGCATCTCTCCCGCCGTCTGGAGATCGACCTCCTCGTGGCCGGGGAGCATGTTGTGCGGGTGCCGACGCGCCTCATGGGTGCCGCCCGGCGCTCGGGGCGCCAACGGGGCAAGTCCGACCCGATCGACGCCTTGGCCCCCGCTCGGGCAGCTTTGCGTGAGCCGGGTCTCTCAGAAGCCTTCGTCGAGGGCGCCGAACGAGAGCTCCGCCTCCTCGTCGATTTGCGCGAGGACTACGTCGCCGAGCGCACAAGGCTGGAGAATCGCCTGCTCTGGGACCTCCACGAGCTCTTTCCCGGCCACGTCGTGGCGCCCCGATCCCTGGGACGGCGCCGTGTTCTTGACGCCATCGAGTCGCTGCTCGAGGACGGATCTGGCCTCGTGGCCGAGATCGCGAAAGAGCGTCTCGGGCACATTCGTCACCTGACTGGACGGATCAACGAGCTCGAGCGCGATATCGCCGTTCGCACCAAGGAACTGGCTCCCTCGTTGCTGGAGCTCCAAGGATGCGGGCCGTTGACCCCG
>DATLUM010000002.1 GCA_035533095.1 Acidimicrobiales bacterium
CTGCTCCGGCGTCGCGCTGCGGTTCACCGTGACAGCGTTGATCACCTGTGACAACGACGTACCTCCCGACCCGCCACCCCCAGCAGTCGACCCCAGCGTGGGATCCAGCCGCCTCTCGTCGTGCCGGAGGGCCAGCAGTGCTTGCTGGAGGAACCCGACCGTGGGCGCCGGCCGCCTGCCCGTGATCGCTGCAACAAAGCGCGCTGCCGTTCCTACGGCATTCGCGCTGTCGGCGGGCAGTTGAAGGTCACCGGATGACGCCACGTCGCCGCCGGCGTACGGCGTCGTCGGAGAAGCTTCGATCCCGTCGACGGTGGGTACGCCGGCGAGCGTCAAAACAGGAGCGTCGGACACCGTGGTGTACTGGATCGGAAGCGCGAGACGCTGCGCCGGAGCGAGCATTCCGTTCACGGCGTCGGCGGCCACGGGGACGCCGTCGACCCTCGCGGGACGTTCCAGAGCGGGCAGAAGGGGCACGGGCAGCCGGGACAACAGCGTGGTCGACGCGGTCACCTCTGCGGTACCGATGGCGGGGCGGGTGTATCCGGCCGGGACAGGCACGCGGCCTCCTGTCGGCTTGAATGTGGTCTCGAACGTCCACTCGGATCCGTCGAAGCGGTCCATTACCGCCTCCGTGAGGTACCCGTCGCTCGCGGCTTCGGTCGTCACCCGCATCATCAGGCGAGGCCGGCGAGGGTTGCCGGCATCTCTCAGCGCTCCGATTGCCGCAACCGGATCGATCAGCAGATGAGAGTCGGTGGGCGGCAGTTCGTACACCCCCGCGGGCGCCTTCCCGAAAGCCGGGATGGCGGGAATCCCCGCAGCCAGCGCCACCGCAGCCAACGCCAAGAGGCCGACCGCCCGGTACGTCCGGAGAGCGGCAGCCGCCGCGCGCGAGCTCAGCCTCGGAACACGCCCGTCTCGCGCGGCCGGCCCTGTCTCGGGCTCCACGGAGGGCAGAGCCGTCGACGCCGCGACCCTCCATCGCTGCCTTGCCAGCGCCCCCGCCGCGAGCAGCACTAGAAGCAGAGGTGCCGCGATCCGATCCTCGCCCGGGGCTCGGACGGTCACCGCGAACGCCAGCACGAAAGACACGACGGGAGCGGCGAATGCCACGCCGGACAGATGAGACTCTGGTCCGGCACGGAACGCGATCTCGCCGGCGGCCGCCCCCACGACCCACACGACCACGACCGCGGCGCAAGCGACAGCACTCCCGCCAAGAGGGAGGGTTTCGCTCAACAGCCTCCCCGGACCGTGTACCAACCCGGATGCGAGCGCCGAAAGATCGAACCCGGCGCTGACGAGCAGCGCCAGCAGCAGGACGCCGGCTGAAAGCGCAAAGCCCACCAGAGCGCGTGCACGCAGCACCGTCGACACGCACGCCGATAGGAGGACCGAAACGGCGGCAGCCGCTACCACTTCCCACCGGGCGCTCGGCGAGGCGTATGCCCGCAGCCACGGCAGGGAAGCGACGAGGGCGGAGCCGGCAAGGAGCGCCGCGAACAAAGCGGTTGCGAGCCGGCGGTCGCCGCGGTCGTCGGTCATCGTGCGATCCGGGAATTCCATACGCGAGCCAGCTCTTCTGCGGTCTCTGCCGAGACCACGGTCAAACCCGGATGGACCGGCGCCGGGGCCCGCTCCTGGGTCAGCGACACCGCCACGACACGGTCGAAGCGTCTGCGCAGGGCGGCCACCATCGGAAGGCTGTCCGCGCGCAAGCGTCCCGTCACCACCACGAGCGCCGTTCCTCCCCGGTCTCGCCGCAAGAGCACGAGTTGCGCGTGAAGGGAGCTCGACGTCGCCGGGGCTACCCGCGTGAGGTAATCGATCAGGGGGGTGGGGTCACGTTGCGCGGGCCCGCCGATGCGAGCGCCACTGGTGGTCCTCAGCTGGACCGGGGCTCTTCCCGATCCCATCGAGGTGACGACAGATGAAGCGACGTCGACAGCCTCCTCGAAGGAGTCCGCCGAATAGACATCGGGGTCGAGATCCAGGAGCACAACCGTGTACGGCTGGGCGGTGTCGACGTTGTGGCGGACCATCAGCTTGCCGGTGTGCGCGGTCGAAGCCCAGTGCACCAGACGCAGGTCGTCACCTACCGCGTACTCCCTTATGCGGTGGAAGGTGATCGTCCCTTGCGGCGCCGCGTCGCTTGAGGGACCCTCGAGGTTCTTCGACAGGCCGGTGGGGAGGGGCCGGAGGGCCAGCTGTCTGGGGTGAACCTCTATCTGCTGCGGCTCTCCCAGCCGCTGGACCGTGCGGCACAGGCCGAAGGGATCCGCGCGCGGGAGCTCGACAGGACCTATCTCGAAGATGCCCCGTCTTGTCGTGGGAAGCCGGTAGGTGCGCACCGATCGCTCCGCGTGCCGCAGTCTCGGCAGGGTCGATCGGATGACGTCGTCCCCAAGTCGTTGCTCCATGTCCAAAGGGGGGAGTGACCTCCGCGATGCGTTCTCCACGTGGATGAGGGCGATCGCCGGCAGTCCCTTCTCGACCCGTCGAGGTTCGACCACTCTCTCCAACTCGAGGCGGGGCCGGTAGAGCACGTACGCGAGACTGCCCAGCGCGAGCACCACCAGGCCGGAGCCGAGGACAGCGGCCTGAGCCCAGTGGACGGCGAAGCCGGCTGCTGCGACCGCCAGGCCGAGGAGTGAGCAGCCCGCCCCCAGCCGGGTCATGTCATCGAAGCACCATGCGCGGCACGGGGACCGACTCGAGTGCCCTGGTGACGACTTCTTCAGCTGTCCGCCCGTGTACCTCGGCGTCGGGACGGAGGATGATCCGGTGTGAAAGCGTCGCTTGGGCCAATGCCTTGACGTCGTCGGGGATCACGTACGAGCGCCCGGAGGCCGCCGCCGCCACGCGGGCGGCGCGCAGCAGCGCGAGGCTGCCCCGAGGAGAGACCCCGAGGCGCACCTCCGGCAGGGTGCGGGTGTGAGCGCAGAGCGAGACGATGTAGTTCTCCACTGCGGGAGCAACCTCGACGTTGTGCTTGACGAAGTCGATCAGCTCCAGCAGCTCCTGGCCGGTCATGACTGGCGCGAGATGGCCGACCGTCGCCTCATCCCGTTCGGTTCGCAGGATGCGGGCCTCCGCGTCAGGACCGGGGTAGCCGATCCGCAGCCGCATCATGAAACGGTCGAGCTGCGCCTCGGGGAGCACGTAGGTGCCCTCGAGATCGATCGGGTTCTGCGTGGCGACGACGACGAACGGGCTCGGCACCCGGTAGACCGTTGCGTCGGTGGTGACGGTCTGCTCCTGCATGACCTCGAGGAGCGCGGACTGCGTCTTAGGAGAAGCGCGATTGATCTCATCGCCGAGGACGATGTTGGCGAACACCGGCCCTGGCCTGAAGCTGAACGTCGACGTGACCTGGTCGAACACGGCTACGCCCGTAACGTCGGATGGCAGAAGATCGGGCGTGAACTGGATGCGGTTCCACGTGAGCGCGACCGAAGCGGCAATGGCCCTAGCCAGGGAGGTCTTGCCCACCCCGGGTACGTCCTCGATCAGCAGGTGGCCCTCGGCGATGACGCAGTTGACAGCGGACCGCACGACATCGTCCTTGCCGTGCATGACCTTGCACACGTTGGCGACGAGCTGGTCGACCCGCTGGACGAAGCTGTGCATTTCTGGGCTCATGCTCACGGTCCCGCCCTCACGTTCTTCCTCTTCAAACCGCGCCTCGCCAATCCTGCGATAGGCAAGGCTATCGGGGCGATCATCGCCGCAGCGCTACCACCCGAAGGAGCAGCAGGCGCAAGCGACGTGGTCGACGGCGTGGTCGTCGTGGTGGTGGTCGTCGGTGGTGGCGCAGGTGTCCCCGTGGGGGTGCCGGCATCGACCTGGGTGACCATCCCCAAATAGGTGTACAAGACCCATACGTCGACCTTGCTGGGGTCTAGGCACAGGTCCGGCAGGCTTACAGTCACCCCTGTCGACGGGGGCGGAGCGGCAAGCGGCACCTGGCTGGCGCATGGGTCACCGGTTGGCTGGGAGTATCCACTCGACGCGGTCTTGATCGCCCAGTCGCCGCCGCTTTTAGGGGACCCTGGGCCCCCGTACAGCACGTCGATCTTCTCCGGAATGCAGACGGTCTTCTGGCAGCCCGGGTCCACCCGCGCGCTGAAGGTGTACTGGGGCTGCGTCCCGATCGTGAAGCTGGTTGTCATCGGCGCCGACGACGTCCCGCCGTATACAGCGGTGTCGTGGTCCGAGACGGTGGCCGTGAGGCTGCACCGCCCGCCGAAGTTGACGAGGTCCATCGGCACCTGGAGGACGTTCGAGGACAACGAACCGCTGAACGACGGACCCTGCGTGCTCCCACACGTGTACGCACCACTGGCCTGCATCGGCCCGGGGGGAATGTTGGCGAAAGACACGGCGAGGTTCCCCTGGTTCGGGTCCGACTGGTCGACGCTCGGCTGAACGGAAACGGACATATCGGAGGGCCATGCGAGCGTCGGCGTGAGCGGCGCGCCGGCGACGGTTATCGCGGCGTTCTGATGCCCTTCGGGGTACACGACGACGCTCGGCGTGTACGCGACCCCGGGCGTCACCCCCTGCACGATGGCGGTAGTGGCAGATGTAGGTCCTACGGTGCTCCCCGCGACCCTGTACACGAACTGGGTGGAACGGCTCCCGAACGCTTCGACCGCCGGAACCGACGTGGCGACCTGGAGGGTCACGGACACCGTCTGGCCTTGCGGGACCGACGACCGGTTGAGGGCGATGAGCGATGGATCGGGCGGGCGCCACGCCTGCGTGCAGGACCGGTCCGGCGTCGGGTCGCCGGTGAGCCCGGAGGTGAGCGACCCCTGGACGGAGAACGACAGCGAATCCCCCAGCAATCCGAGGCTGTCCGCGTCGATGGTGACGCTGTTCTGGGCCCCGGGGACCTCGACCGCCGGCGGTTGGCCCACGTAGGCGGTCCCGCACGCCGAACCTGTCACATTCCACACATCGGCGGGGACGTAGCAGTCGGACGCCGTGCACGGCGCCCAGGACACGACCCAGTCCCCTTTGCCGTCCGACGTGGTGGTGACTGAAGTCGGCGCGTCGGGCCCGCGGGCCGCGGTGGTGAACGTCGCCGGCGGTGAGGCGGTCGACTGGCTGTTTATGTACGCGGTCACCGTTGCTTCGTATGTCGTGGCGGGCCGCAGGCCGGTGAACATGAGCTGGTCCTGCCCGTTAACCAGCTGAACGGGATTGTCCGGTTGGTGAGGGCTGCTGAGTGCTGTGACCTTCACGGACCACGAGTCGGGCTCGCAGTCGGTCTGGTCGAGAAGCTGATAGGACCAGGAGATCAGTGCGCTCCCGGAGGACGGGGTCACCGAGTTGATATCGGGTGCGTACGGCTTCTGCTTGGTCGTCGCGCAGGTGACCTGCTGGCTGACGGGTTGCACTGCGGGCACCGTCTTCGAGCCGGCCGATCCGGTCGCCTGCGACCCCGGCGCGGTGACAGGTGGTGAGAGATTCAGGTCCGCCGGTCCCGTCGCACTCACCGTCACGGCCTCGCTCTTGTCGACCACGAGGGGACGCGCGCTGCCGTCGGTGAAGACGACGACGGCCAGGAGGCTTCCGGGGTTGTTGAACACGACCCGCGGGCCCTCGGCAAGTACCTGCGCTCCCTCAAAGCTCGCCTTCTCGGTCGGGCCGCGAGCCGGGTATGACGGCTCGCCGGCCACACGTGACATGGTGCCGCTCGTGGCGTCTACCTGCCAAAGGGCCGGCTGGCCGGCGGCCGCCTGGTCGAGTGTGTAGATCGAACCCCGCGACATCACCGGGGACGCCGGCGCGGCGCTCTGGCCCAGGCGACGAAGAGGGGCCGGACGGAGGGCTGGGCCTGCTGGCCCGACCGAGCCCGTTAGCAGCCAACCTGCAGGTGACCTGGCGAGGAAGCGGAAACCCTCGCTGCTGCCGGAGACGGGGACGAACTGTGAGACGCGCGAGGTCCCCGCCAACGGTTCGACCTTCGACGGCCGGGCCCCCGTTGCGAACAGACTCAGCCGACCCGGGGACGCGACACCTATCGCGTCGCCGGTCGCCCCGATCGCCACCCGGGCGCACGGGTAGGGAAAAGACGCCCGCGTCGTGGCCACCAGTCCGGTGTGCGCGGTCGCCAACGGGTGAAGCTGGACGAGCGTGCACCGGATGCCACCTCCCGCCAGAACCCACAAGTCCCCTGTCGCGTTGTTCACCGCCGCCGACCCTGGGCGATCGGCGACCGGGCCGCTGAGCTCCGCGTAACCGCGAGGGGTCACAACCTGTCCGATGGGAGCAGATGACTTGGATGCCTGGCTCTCGAGCCTGGCACCCTCCCTGACCGTCGAAGCGTCTACGAGGGAGACCGTGCTGCGTGGCGCGTACCGCACGATGTAGGCGCTCGTTCCTGCAGCGAACGCGCCCGCGCCCGTGGAACCGGCAAGCGGGCCGAGCCCGACTCCCGGTCCCGACGTGTCCAGCAGGTAGTCGTCTTTGGCGAGAAGGTTGAACGTGCCCGTCTTGCGGTCGACGAGCAGCGTCCCGCTGTCGAGCGCGACGGCCTCGACCTCCCCGTATCCCGTCGCGCCCACCTCCGTGTACACGCCCTGCAGCCGGATGGTGACGTGACCGGTCGCCAGATCAATGACAGTCAGGGGGCGCTGATCCTCGAGTACGAGCGATCCCCCGAAAAGCGTCGGGTGCTCTGCCGGGGGGATGCTCGCTGCGACCGCAGCAAAGAGCAGACCGCCGATCACCAGCAGCAGGCTGAGCACTCCTATCAAGGCACCTGCGCGGCCGAACCCCGGAGCCCCTTGCGGGCCCGCTGAGCGTTCCCCGAAAGTGACGCTTGACGATCTGTTGCGGCCGCGCACGCCCAATCGCAGCTTTACCTCCCTCGCCGAGGCCCGCGCGAGACCTCATTGCCGGTGACGCGACACTAGGTCATCGCGCGCGCCTCCGGTAGGGTACGGGCGTGCACCTGTCCGTGCTGCTCAAGAGCCATTTGTGCTCTCCGGACGGCGAGAGCGTCGGGCGCGTCGACGACGTCATCGTGCGCCTGCGCGGCGGCGACCTCCCGCTTGTGACCGGGCTCGTCGGCAAGGTCGGCGGGCGGCGGGTATTCGTGCCCGTGTCGATGATCTCCGACCTGGCAGGCGAGGCCGTCGGGCTGGCCGACGCGCGGCTCAACCTGCGCAGCTTCGAGCGCAGGGAGGGAGAGGTCCTGCTGCGAGATGACATCCTCGGCCACCGCTTGATCGACGTCGCGGAGGCGGAGCTCGTGCGCGCGTGGGACATCGAGCTAAGCGAGACGGGCGAAGGGTGGGTCGTCACCTGCCTCGACACCCGTCGCCCTGCGAGGTTCTTCGGTCTCATCCGCGCGACCGCGGGTCATCCCTGCCAGGACTGGAAAGCCTTCGAGCCGCTCATCGGCCACGCTGCCAGCGTGAGGGCGAGAGCCGCGTTCGGCCGCGTGCACAGGCTGAAGCCCGCCCAGATTGCCGACCTTCTCGAAGAAGCCAGCCCCAAAGAGGGCGAGGAGATCCTCGACGTCGTCCATACCGACCCCGAGCTCGAAGCAGATGTGTTCGAGGAACTGGATCCCGACATCGCCAACCGGCTATTCGAGGACAAATCCGACGACGAGGTCGCCGACGTGATCGCCCACATGCGCGCCGACGACGCCGCGGACGCGGTTGCCGAGCTGCCACAGAACCGCCGGCTCAAGGTCCTCGACTTGTTGCCTCCCGGCACCCGGACCAAGGTCATGACACTGCTCAGCTTCAACTCGACGAGCGCCGGTGGGATCATGGGTGTCGACTTCCTCTCGGTACCGGCCGAAGCCACCGTCGAGGAAGCGCTGCGCCGTATCAGGCTCGCCGACCGGCTCCAGCCCGAGGCCCTGCTGACGGTCCACGGGGTCGACGTCGAGAACCGGCTGGTCGGTACGGCGAACGTGATCGCGCTGCTGCAGGCCGATGCCGACACGGCGCTGGCGGACCTGGTCGACAAGGACCCCGTGCGCGTCACCGCCGACGCCGACGTGGTTGACGTCACTCTGCTGATGGCGGACTACAACCTGATGACCGTCCCCGTCGTGGACGCGGACAACCATCTTCTTGGCGTGATCACCGTTGACGACGTGCTCGAGGTGACCATCCCCGACGACTGGAGACGCCGAGAACCTCCTGCTCATCCCGAACCGGCCGTGCCCGAGTTGGAGACGGCCGGCGCGGAGCAAGAAAGCCCGGAGCTGCGGGGCTAGGCCGTGACCGACCGTCTAGCCGCCAGCGGCGCCAAGGGCTCCGGGGCGGCGGAGGAGTCACGCCCCGCGGAGAACCAGGCACCCCGCCTTCAAACACCGTCGGCCGCGCTCGACGAAGCCCACGTGGGCAACATCGAGGGCGCGTTCGGCCAGATATCGCTCGGCGACATCGGGGAGCGCCGAACCTGGAGACAACGGCTGCTGACACTGGCCGCCATCGTCGGCCCAGGCATCATCGTCATGGTCGGCGACAATGACGCGGGCGGCGTCTCCACTTACGCGCAGGCGGGGCAGGACTTCCACACCAGCCTTCTCTGGACGCTGCTGCTGTTGATCCCCGTGCTGATCGTCAACCAGGAGATGGTCGTGCGTCTCGGCGCGGTCACCCAGGTCGGCCATGCCCGCCTGATCAACGAGCGGTTCGGCCGGGGATGGGGCTGGTTCAGTGTCGGCGACCTGTTCATATTGAACTTCCTCACCATCGTCACCGAGTTCATCGGCATCCTGCTCGCAGCCAAGTACGCGGGAATCTCCCCCTATATCGCCGTACCAGTCGCGGCCGTGGCACTGGTGGCGATCATGGCTTCCGGCAGCTTCAGCCGTTGGGAGCGGGCGATGTTCGCTTTCATCGCGGTGAGCCTGATCCAGATCCCGATGTTCCTGCTCTCCCACCCTCGCTGGGGCACGATCGGCCATGACTTCGTCGTGCCGAAAATCACGGGCGGCACGTCGTCCGCTTCAGTGCTTCTGATCATCGCGATCGTCGGTACCACGGTCGCCCCCTGGCAGCTCTTCTTCCAGCAGTCGAACATCGTCGACAAGCGGATCACCCCTCGGTTCATCAGCTACGAGAGGGCGGACACGGTGATCGGGTCGGTCGTCGTCGTGATAGGGGCGGCCGCGATCATGATCACGGCGGACTGGGCGGCGCGCGGTACGCCGGCATTCGGAAAGTTCACCGACGCCGCGGGAGTGGCACGGCTGCTGTCGCAGCGCGGCAGCGGGCTAGGCACGATGTTTGCGATCCTGCTGTTCGACGCGAGCGTCATCGGCGCCGCGGCGGTCACGCTGTCCACCAGCTACGCGTTCGGGGACGTCTTCGGGATCCGCCACTCGCTGCATCGCGGTTTCAAGGACGCCAGGCAGTTCTACCTGAGCTACATCGCGATGGTCGCGGTTGCTGCGGGGGTCGTCCTCATACCCAGCGCCCCCCTCGGCCTGATCACCGTCTCGGTGCAGGCGCTCGCAGGGCTGTTGCTGCCGTCCGCCAGCGTCTTTCTCCTTCTCTTGTGCAACGACCCGGAGGTGCTGGGCCCCTGGACGAACCCGCCCTGGCTCAACGTCCTGGCCTCGATCATCGTCGGTGTCCTTCTCGTGCTTTCAGGAACCCTCATGGCGACCACCCTCTTCCCCCACGTCGACGTGACACTCGTGCTCGTGGTGCTGGCAGCGGTGCTCGCCACGGGCGGGACCGTGGTCGCGCTCGCGCTGAAGGTGATGACCCGCCGTTCGGAGACAAGCCGCCCTACTGCCGAGTTCTCGCCCGCAGACAGGCTGAGCTGGCGCATGCCACCCCTCACCCTCTTGAAGCCGGTTCGCTGGTCGCCGGGTTTGCGCCTCGGGATCCTTGCACTGCGGGCCTACCTCGTCTTGAGCGCTGCGCTTCTTCTGGTGAAGGCGATTCAGCTAGGGCACTGAGGCCGGCACGGGCCGCGGCGTCATGGTGGGGTCGGAACGATTGGCCTGACTGCAGTAAGGGGAATCACCGTTGGGATGGGACGCACCCGCCGCTCCGACTGCAACATCTCCGGCATCAGCGCGGGAAGGCCCTGCCGGCGCTGCGGAACGCTGCAAGGGGCCTCGCCGCGGCGGGGTTGACGCCGGCCGAGATCCTCGACAACCTCAACTGGCACTTCGCCACGCTCGAGCACGGGACGCGTCGCTTGATGCGAATGGTGGAGCAGATGGCCGATGCCCCCGTCGAAAGCCTCGCCACGAGGATCATCGAGGAGCTCTGCGGGGATGCCTCCGACGATTGCTGCGTCCTGATCTTCCGCCGCCGTCACTGAACGTCCCGGTTCGGGCCGTTCGACCCTGTCGGCAGGAAGCCCGGCCCGTGAAGATCTCCAACGTGAAAGAATGGACCGCCTCTGATCCACGCGCCCCTGGCCCGGTTGGCTGAACCGTGGCGCTCAGGGGGTACCTGCCCCAACTGGACGGAATCCGGGCTGCGGCCATCGCGGCGGTGGTCGCTTACCACCTCGGTTACCTGAGCGGCGGCTGGCTGGGCGTCGACGTCTTCTTCGTACTGTCGGGATACCTGATCACGTCGATACTGCTCGACGATGGAGCCCATCTGAGCCGGCTCCGGCGCTTCTGGGGACGCAGAGCCCGAAGGCTCTTCCCGGCTGTGATCGCGATGCTCCTCGTACTTTGTGCGTACTCCTGGGCCAACGGACCGGGGCTGGTTCCGGCGCAGTTGCGCTGGCCGGCACTGGCCACGGTCCTCTACGGGGCGAACTGGCAGCAGATCGCAGCAGGCAACAGCTATTTCGCCCAATTCACGGCGCCGAGCCCCCTGTCGCACGCATGGTCTCTTTCCGTCGAGGAGCAGTACTACGTGCTCGCCCCCCTGCTGCTCGGAGCGGTACTCCTGCTCACTAGGTCCTTGAGCAGCGAACGGCGCCGGCATTGGTTGATCGCCGTGTCGGTAGTTCTCGCGGTGTCGTCGGCGATTTGGATGGGCTTCGCCGCCGACCTTTATGGCGCGAACCGCGCTTACCTCGGCACCGACACGCGCGCCTGGGAGCTGCTGCTCGGCGGTGTCCTCGCCATGACCTGGCCGACCGGCGGGACCGCCCCGGCGCGACCGGTTGTCTGGAAGCTGCTGGCGTGGGCCGGGGCGGTAGCCGTGGTCGTTGGTGTTTGGAGGGCCGGCGGGCCTCCCACCTGGGTGTGGAACGGCGGACTGGTCGCCATCGCCTCAGGTGCGGGGATGCTCATCGTCGGCGTGGTGAGAGCTCCCGGCACCGCTCTGTCGAGGCTCCTGAGCGCGCGACCCGTGCGCTGGCTCGGGCTGATCTCCTACAGCCTCTATCTGTGGCACTGGCCCACCATCGTGCTGATCACCCCTGACAGCTCGGGGCTGTCGGGGACATTGCTGGTCGTGGTGCGCGTGGCAGCGATGCTCGTTGCGTCGGTTGCCAGCTACTACCTGATCGAGCGACCGCTGCGGCGACTCGACTGGGCGGCCCTTGCACGACGAGCGCGCGTCCCCTCCGCCGGCTTCGCGGCTGTCGGCCTCGCCGTCACGGCTGCGTTGATCGTGGGGGCGACCGTCGGACCGCCCGTCGCCGGCTCGTCCTCCCTGCCGGCGCCCACCCCGCAGGAGATCAAGGTGCCGCTCGACCTGCCGCGAGCGTCACCCGCCGACCCGTACCGAGCTTGGATCATCGGTGACAGCGTCATGTTCGACGGCTCACCGGGGGTAACCGCAGCTCTCCAATCGACCGGCGAGGTCTCCGTGGTCGCGAATACAGCCTTCCCCGGGTGGGGCCTGACCAGAGACCCGGCGTGGGCCTCCGACGTGCTGAGCACCACGCGGCGGTTCCGCCCGCAGATCGTGATCGGCACCTGGTCCTGGGACGACGGGGAGGCCCAGAAGACGCCGCAGCTGTACGCGCAGCGCCTGGGCTCGGCCCTGCGCCTGCTGTTGAGCCCTGACACGGGAGTGAAGCTCGTGGTCCTAATGGAGTTCCCACAATCCGGTCCTGATACGGCTATCCCCGATACTTCGGCACGCGCAGCCGACTGGTTGCAGCGAACGGAGGCACAGGGCGCGTGGAACGGGGTGGCGGAGGCGGTGGTCAAGGAGTTCCCGCGGCACGCGGTGTACCTGACGACCGACCAATTGTTCGCGCCGGGCGGTCGTTTTTACACCTGGTTCCGTACCTCCGGCGGCGGCTGGCTGCGGGCGCGCAAGCTGGACAACGCTCACTTCTGCCCTTATGGAGCAGCGCAGTGGGGAGCCCTACTCACCGCCGACCTGACTCCCGCGCTGCACCTGCCGACGATGAAGGCTGGGTGGGAACTGGGGCCTTGGACCCGCGACCACCGCTACAACGATCCCCCGGGGGCCTGCCCGGACAACCAGCCTCCCCCCGGGTACAGCGGGGTGGCCGTCCCTGGCCGTGTTGGATGAGAACTCACCGTGACCGTTGGCGTCGCGCGCGAGGACGAACGGCCCTTGGGGGGTGCCGTGCCGATGCCCGTAGGATGCGCCGTTGAACCGCCCGTCGGGCTGGCGAGATCCGGCGGTCCCCCGAAGTGGCAGGAGTGCCTTGGATGAACAGCCCCTCGAAGCCGTCGCCCAGCCGAGAGGGCTCCTCCCCGGTCCCACCCCGGGCCGGGCAGAAGAGTCGTCAGCAAGGCCGTCGGCCTGGTAGCTCGGCAGGGCAGGGGCGCCGCGCCCGCCAGTCCACCCTGCGCCGACGGCGCAACATCATGGCAGCGATGGCTGTGGCAGCCGTGGTCATCGTGGTGGCCGTTGTCGTGGCGGTGGGCCTCAGTTCGTCGTCGTCGCAGAAGGCTGCGCCGCGCGTGCCGCTGACCGCCTCTCAGGAAGCGCACCTCACCGGAGTCCCGTTGTCAACCCTGGTGGCGGCATCGGACACGAGCGCGGCATCACATCTCATTCCGGCCTACCAGATCAACGCCCCGGCCTACACGTCGGGCGGCAAGCCCCAGATCCTGTACATCGGCGCCGAGTTCTGCCCGATCTGCGCCACCGAGCGCTGGCCCATGGTGGTCGCTCTCTCCCAGTTCGGCACGTTCTCCCACCTGTCGCAAAGTCGCTCTGCGGTGCGTGACGGAAACCTCGCCACCTTGAGCTTCTACGGCTCGAGCTACACGAGCCAGTACCTCACCTTCACGGCGGTCGAAACGCTGACCAATGTCCCCAAAGGGAACTCGTACGAGCCGCTTCAAACCCCGACACCCGACCAGGTCCGACTCTGGACCGGGGTGCTCGGCAGCGAGTCGTACCCCTTCATCTACGCAGGCGGCAAATACGTCCTCGACACCTACCAGTACCCGGCCACCGTCATCGAGGGTAGAGACTTCGCTCAGATCGCCGGCGCGGTCGGCGACAACTCCACAACAGTGGGCGCGTCGATAGACGCCTCGGCCGCGGCGCTGGTCAAATACATCTGTGGCATCACAGGCCAGCGGCCGGCCGCCACCTGCCAGGCCGTGGCCGCCGTCAAGGCCCCCGTCACCAACGTGGCCCAGAGCGGACCGTCGTCCTCAGCCAATGACTAGGACCATGAGCGGCACCACCGAGACCCAGTCGAAAAGCGCTGAGTACAACCGCCTCCCCCGCTGGCCGGCCATCGGCGGACTTACCCTCTCCTTTCTCGGCTTCGGTATCGCCGCCTACCTGACCTACGAGCACTACACGGCGTCCACGTCGCTCACCTGCCCGGCGGCGGGCGGCATGGTCAACTGCCTCAAGGTGACGACGAGCGGATACTCCGAAATCAGCGGCGTTCCGGTAGCCGTGCTCGGCTTGATCTTCTTCGCTGTCATGTCTGTGCTGCAGTCACCCCGCGCGTGGAACAGCCATTGGCCCGCGCTGCGGGTGGGGCGCGTTGTCTGGTCCCTCGTAGGCGTGGGAACGGCGGTGTGGCTGATCTACGCGGAGCTTTTCAAGCTCGACGCGATCTGCGAGTGGTGCACCGCGGTTCACGCCGTCTCCGTTCTCTTATTCGGCTTGACCGTATTCGGCACGGCGGTAACCGCCGAGGAACCCGAGCCAGAGCCGGCGTAGATGGAGCCAATGAGCGGCGAACCCTTCGTCATCGAGATGCGCGCCGCGGAGGTGCGCCTCGCATGAGCGCGCAACCGGATGTCAAAGTCAGCCAGGAGAGCGAGGGCGGTTACCGGGTCGAGGTTCGAGGCTCCGGTGCGACGACCAGCCACGTCGTGAGTGTGCCGGCGGGTTTCGCCACCGAGCTGGGTTGGGGCAGAAAGTCGGAAGCCGAGTTGGTGAGGGAATCGTTCGCGTTCCTACTCGAGCGCGAACCACCGTCGTCGATACTGCGCAGCTTCAGCTTGGACGTGATCGGGCGCTACTTCCCCGAGTACCCGGCGGAAATCGCCAGCCGACTGCCTAGATAACCCCTGGGCGCGTTACGGCCCTTCGACGCCGCAAGGCGAAAAATGGCTCAGCATCCCGCGGACATTTCGCGGACACTCGGATTCTGAGAGGTGCAAGAGTCCTGCAGGGCCCTATATGTCGTAGTAGAGCATGAACTCCCAGGGATGCGGCCGCAGGCGGACCGGGTCGATCTCGTGCTCGCGCTTGTAGGCGACCCACGTCTCGATGAGGTCGTCGGTGAAGACACCGCCGGCGCGGAGGAAGTCGTTGTCGGCTTCGAGAGCGCGGAGTGATTCCTCGAGAGAACCGGGAACGGTAGGAACCTGCGCAAGCTCCTCCGGGGGCAGGTCGTAGAGGTCCTTGTCCATTGGGTCGGGTGGCTCGATCTTGTTGAGCACGCCGTCGAGCCCGGCCATGAGTATCGCCGAGAACGCGAGGTACGGGTTGCACGACGGGTCGGGGCAGCGGAACTCGACGCGCTTGGCTTTAGGGCTCTTCGAGTACAGAGGGATGCGGCACGCGGCGGAGCGGTTGCGCTGGCTGTAGACCAGGTTGACCGGCGCCTCGTACCCGGGAACGAGGCGCTTGTAGCTGTTCGTGGTCGGTGCTGCGAATGCGAGGATGGCCGGAGCGTGGGCGAGGAGGCCGCCGATGTACCAGCGCCCGAGATCGGAAAGGCCCGCGTATCCGAGCTCCGAATAGAACAGCGGATCGCCGCCTTTCCACAGCGACGAGTGCACGTGCATCCCCGACCCGTTGTCGGCGAAGATCGGCTTGGGCATGAACGTGGCCGACAGCCCGTGAGCGCGGGCGACGCTCTTCACCACGTACTTGTACAGCATCAGCTTGTCCGCCATCGCCGACAGCGTGTCGAAGCGCATGTCTATCTCGGCTTGGCCGGCGGTCCCGACCTCATGGTGCTGGATCTCGATCTCGATCCCCAGTTGCTCCATGGTGAGGATCATCTCCGAGCGGAGGTCCTGGAAGTGGTCCATCGGCGGGACCGGGAAGTACCCCTCCTTGTATCGCGGCTTGAAGCCGAGGTTGGGCCCCTCGTCCTTGCCTGAGTTCCAGATCCCCTCGACGGAGTCGATGTGGTAGTAGCCCTCGTGAGAGTTCTGGTCGAAGCGAATGTCGTCGAAGATGAAGAACTCCGCCTCGGGTCCGAAGTAGGCGGTGTCGGCCACACCTGTGGAGACGAGATAGTCCTCGGCCTTCTTCGCGACATAGCGGGGGTCGCGCGAGTACGACTCGCCGGTGACCGGATCCCGCACGAAACAGTTGAGGTTCAGCGTCTTGTGCTGTCGGAACGGGTCGATGACCGCGGTGTCCGGATCGGGGACCAGGAGCATGTCGGACTCCTGGATCTCCTGGAACCCGCGGATCGAAGAGCCGTCGAAGCCGGAGCCCTCCTCGAAGCTGTCGATGGTCAGCTCGTGCGCTGGCAACGAGTAGTGCTGCATCAGGCCCGGGAGGTCGGAGAAGCGGTAGTCGACGATCTCGATCCCCTCTGCCTGCACCAGGCTCAGGACCTCTTCCGGCGTGCGCTTGGCAAAGCCCATCGGAACAACCCCCGATATTCGGAACCGGCGCGGCCCTCGCCGGCGCCGGTTCGAAGTCTTGCAGACCGGGTGGGCTGGGCGCGCCGGCGCCGGCTAGACCAGCGCGGAGCAGCAGGTGTTGACGATGAGCCGGGTGACCATATAGGGGTCCATGTTGGCGTTGGGCCGGCGGTCCTCGATGTAGCCCTTGCCGTCCTTCTCCACCTGCCACGGGATGCGCACCGAGGCGCCGCGGTCGGAGACGCCGTAGGTGAACTCGCTGTAGTGCGCCGTCTCGTGATGGCCGGTGAGGCGGTCCTCGATGCCGTGGCCGTAGGCGGCGATGTGCTCCTCGGCGTTCTGACCGAGGGCCTCGGCGGCGGTGATCACCGCTTCATAGGACTCGCGCATCTTCTTGGTAGAGAAGTTGGTGTGGCACCCGGCGCCGTTCCAGTCGCCGCGTACGGGCTTGGGGTCGAGGGTGGCGGAGATCCCGAAGTTCTCCCCGAGGCGGTGGAGCAGCCAGCGAGCCACCCAAAGCTGGTCGGAGACCTCCAGCGGGCCGAGGGGCCCCACCTGGAACTCCCACTGGCCGGGCATGACCTCGGCGTTGATGCCCGAAAGGCTCAGGCCGGCGCTGATGCAGGCGTCCAGATGAGCCTCCACGAGGGGCCGGCCGTAGATGTCGTCCGAGCCCACGCCGCAGTAGTACGGCCCCTGGGGGGCCGGGTAGCCCGTGTGATCCGGGAACCCGAGGGGGCGGCTGCCCTTGAAGAGGGTGTACTCCTGCTCGATCCCGAACAGGGGCTCCTGGTCGCCGTACTTGTCGACGACCGAGGCGAGCGCCGAGCGGGTGTTGGTCGGGTGGGGCGTGAAATCGGTCAGCAGAACCTCGCAGAGGACGAGCAGGTCGTCGCCTCCGCGGATCGGGTCCGGGCAGGCGAAGACCGGCTTGAGCACGCAATCCGACGCCTTGCCCGGCGCCTGGTTGGTGCTGGACCCGTCGAAACCCCAGATCGGGAGGTCCGCCGCGGCGCCACCCTTGTCGAGGATCTTGGTCTTCGAGCGCAGGAGGGCGGTCGGCTCGGTGCCGTCGATCCAGATGTACTCGGCCTTGATGGTCACGTGCTTGCTCCTAATGCTCCCTGTAGCCCCTTGCCGGGTCGTGTTCTGACGGGCCGTCATTGTGCCACGGCTGTGCGAACGTCTCCTTGCGGAAGTGTGAACAGTCTGTGACAACCGGCCCGGATGGGGCCTCAACCCCACGCCGGGCCGTCGTCATTGGCCATAACCTCTTGCATGTGGAACGTCAACAGGACTACGTGCTGCGCACCGTCGAGGAGCGTGGGATCCGCTTCATCCAGCTGTGGTTCACCGACGTCCTCGGCACCCCCAAGTCGTTCCAGATCACGCCGGCGGAGTTGGAGAATGCTCTCGAGGAGGGCATGACCTTCGACGGCTCGACGATCGACGGCTTCAGCCGGGTGCAGGAGAGCGACGTGCTGGCCATGCCCGACGCGAAGACATTCCAGCTGCTCCCCTACCTGAGCGACGGCGCGCCGGTCGCGCGGGTCGTGTGCGACGTGGTGAACCTGGACGGCACTCCGTTCGAGGGTGACCCGCGCCACGTTCTGCGTAGGAGCTTGGAGCGTGCGAGGGACCTGGGGTTCTCGTTTTTCGTGGCACCGGAACTCGAGTACTTCTACTTCGACGGAAACTCCGATCCGATGTCGCCCCGACCTCTGGACCACGGCTCGTACTTCGACCTGACCACCAACAACCTCGCTGCGGAGCTGCGCCGGGAGACGGTGCTCACCCTCGAGGACATGGGGATCCCGGTGGAGTACAGCCAGCACGAGGACGCTCCCAGCCAGCACGAGATCGACCTCCGGTACACCGATGCCATGACCATGGCGGACACCGTGATGACGGTGCGGATGGTGGTCAAGGAGATAGCGGCGCGCCACGGCGTGATGGCGACGTTCATGCCCAAGCCGCTGCACGGCGTGCAGGGGTCAGGGATGCACACGCACATGTCGCTGTTCGACGGGGACTCCAACGCGTTCTACGGCGACTCCGACGAGTACAACCTCTCCCCCGTCGCGCGCATGTTCATAGCCGGCGTGCTCGCGCACGCGCGCGAGCTCACAGCGGTGACCAATCAATGGGTCAACTCCTACAAGCGTCTCATCGTTGGATACGAGGCGCCCGTGTACATCTCGTGGGCTCGCAACAACCGCTCCGCTCTGGTGCGCGTGCCTCCCACGAAGAAAGGCAAGCGCGACTCGACGCGCATCGAGTACCGCGCACCCGACCCCGCCGCCAACCCGTACCTCGCGTTCGCGGCGGTGCTGTCTGCGGGACTCAACGGGATCGAGAATTCCTACAAGCTGCCACCGGAGGCCGCCGCCAACCTCTACGAGCTTTCACCGGCACAACGACTCGCCGAGGGCATCGAGTCGCTCCCCGGGTCATTGTCCGAGGCGGTCGACGAGATGGAGCGGTCGGAGCTGATAGCCGAGGTGCTGGGCGAGCACGTCTTCGAATGGTTCGTTCGCAACAAGCGGGCCGAATGGGCCGATTACAAGGCCGAGGTAACGGCATTCGAGCTGCGCCGCTACCTCACCTCGCTGTAGGAGCTTCGAGAGCCTGCCGTGGAGCCGCTCCTTCTTTTTCCAGATCCCGCACCACCACTCCTCGCGCAGGCCCTGGACCTCGGCGGTTACCAGTGGAAGTCGGTTGCGTCGCCGGCGGTGGCCGAGCGGGTGGAGCCCGACGACGGCTGGTCCGGCGCCATCGTCTGCGCCGACACCGATCCCGACGGCGCTTTCGCAATGTGCCGGGTCCTGCGAAAGCGCGACATCCCGCTCGCCCCAGTCCTACTCATCGTGTGCGTATCGCAGCTCGGCGAGCTGGAGCTGCGCGAGGACCTCTTCGACGACTTCTGCGTCTCGCCGTGGCAGGGCCAGGAGCTCGACGCCCGGCTCGCTCACCTGTTCTGGAGGACGGGACGCGGAACCCGACCGGAGCTCGTCGAGTACGGCGCACTGGTGCTGAACCTCGAGACCTACCAGGCGGCGGTGGCGGGCAGGCCGCTCGATCTCACCTACATGGAGTACGAGCTCCTGAAGTTCCTCGCGACTCACCCCGGCAAGGTTTTCACCCGCGAGACGTTGCTCTCGCGGGTCTGGGGCTACGAGTACTACGGCGGGGCGAGGACCGTCGACGTCCACATCCGCCGGCTGCGCGCCAAGCTCGGGGAGGAGCAGGCGAACCTGATCTCGACGGTGCGCTCGGTGGGCTACCGGTTCGGTCAGGGACGCTGGACGCCCTGAAGAGGTTCGCACTACTGCCTGGGCAGACGGAGCGAACCTCCTTAACCCTCCGGCCGGCGGAGGACGTAGCACCCGCCGGTCGTCATGGACGTCAAGACGTAGCCGGCGTCGAGCGCACGGGCGAGCGTTCCGCGCAGCGCCGCGAGCCACTCTCGGGCCAGTTTGGGCTCCGACTGGCGTAGAGCCTGGGTGTTCGACGGGACCTGGCACAGCAGGAGCTCGGGGGCCTGCTCGATCCAGTCCGCAGGGACGAGGACAGGTTCGCCGCCGGCACCTTCAGTGAGGATGGTCAGCGCCATCTCCTCGATGTCGGGGTCGTCCTGGTCGGCGGGCCGGTTCTCCCCGGGGCTCGCCTCCGCGAGTTCCCATCGGGCCAGGCAGCGGTCGGTGAAGTCCCAGCGGTTGATCGGGTCGTTGAGGTACCCGAAGAAGTCGTGGTAGTAAGCGTCGCACCGGGCTCCCAGCTTGACGGTCGCGAACCACCCGTTGCGCCGGACCAGCGGGTCGAACGTCCAGGTGATCTGCTCGATCCCCCGCTCCAGCGCCCACGCCCGCTGGTGGCACAGGAGGGCGAAGCCGATCCCGCTACCCTGGGCGCTCGGGACGACCCCGGTCATGTGGAGGTGGGCGTTCCGCCGGCCTGGCTCGGGGGACGCAAAGGCCACAGAGGCCCCCATCAGATGCTCGTGCGCCCACGCGCCGGCGACGTAGTTGCCGCTGATGGAAAGGCTGCGCAGCAGAGGAACGGTCACCCCGCCCGGGCCCCAGATGCGCTCGAACAGGCCCTCCACCTCGGCCATATCGGGCAGCTCCTCGAGGTGCCGTATCTCCACGCCGGCGCTGCGCGCCGCGTCGTCGGAGACCAGCCTCACCGCGGGGTCGGCCCAAGGCGCACGGCCGGTGGGTCCTCCCCAGCCAGTCACAGCTCCAAGCTTAGATCCCTTTTGAGCAATTGATGCTATGTCCCGCCCTCGGGGGCCGGCAGGCGACCGCCCGGCGCCAAAGGCGGTGAATCTCAAGCCGGTGAGCCCGAATCGGGTGAATAGGCCCAGGCCTCGATCTCTACTGCGGCCTCGAGCGGCAGGGCGGCCACGGCGAACGCGGACCGGGCCGGGCGGTGGGGACCAAAGGCGGAGACGTAGGCGTCGTTCATGGCTTGATAGTCACCGATATCGGCCAGGAACACCGTGGTCTTCACCACCGCATCGAGACCGGCGCCGTAGCCGGCGAGAAGCGCCTCGATGTTGCGCACGGCCTGCGCTACCTGCGCCACGACGCCGCCTTCGACGAGGCGGCCATCCTGCAGTCCGAGCTGGCCGCTGCACACCAACCAGTCACCGGCCTTCACGACGGGGGTGTACGGCCCGACGGGCTTGGAGCCGGGTGCTGGCGCTGTCATGGTCTCTCCTTCGTGCGTAGCGGGCCTCGCCTGCGGGTCGGCCGGGTCACCGGTGGCCTCCCCTGCGGGTCGGCCACTTGAACGGTAGGCCCTGGGCGATCCACACCGCCGCGGCGACCGCTGCGAACACCGCGTCGGAGCCGTTGACCGGTTCGCCCGCAGCGCCACGGTCCTCGTCGATCCCGACCCGGATCGGGGGTGTGTCCCGGGCGCGCAGAACCCCAAACGACCGGATCGTCAGATCATCAGGCACACCGTCCTCGCCGACAGCGATGGCCTCCGAGCACACCCACCCGAGCGCCATGTGCGCCGCCCCCGTGGCGTAGGAACGCATCGTGACCTCGTCGAGGACCGGTCCGCAGCGCACGACGACGTCGACGCCGGAAGGCCACCCGTCTGCATCGACGGCCACGGTTGCCCTAGCCCAGCCTCCGCCCGGGCCGGCGACCTCGGCGCTCGCCGAAGCGGCACCGCCGGACGGAACCCGGGCTTCGCGCAGCGCCCGGGCGGCCTCGAGCAGCACGGCCGCCTCCGCCCATCCCGCTGCGCGCGCCCGGGAGGAGACAGGCGGCCCGAGAACCGGGACCTCCTCGACCAGAAGCGCCGGGGCCACCGATGCGATCGCTTCGCTGATGCCCGGCGCGGACGCCACCCGCACAACGCCGGAGCCGTCGGCATGAAGGCCGGCGGAGAGGGGAGGCCGCTTCGGGCCGAGGCGTACAACGTCCTCGCGGGAGAGGACCACACGCACCGGCCGGCGGTACCGGTCGGCCAGCTCCCGCGCAGCGGCGGGAGCGAGCGAGGAGGTCTTGGCGCCGAACGCTCCGCCGTTGGCTACAGGTGACCTCGGCTCGCCTCCCGGCTCGCACCAGGATGCGTCGGGTTCGAGGTAGGCGGGCTCCACCCAGGTGGTTTGGATCCGGAGATCCCAGTCCCCCTCCGGCAGCCCGACCGGGTGGGCGAGGGCCTGACCGCTGCGGCGTCCCTGGACCTTCCCGGACGCCGCTCGGGCCTCGGCGAGGGTCTCCCCGACGGACCACCCTCCAGATCCGTCGGGTACCGCGACCAGGCAGCCGGGGGGGGCGGTGTCATCGGCGAAACCGCCGCCGCCGACGACGATGTCCGGCCCGACGTCCTGCGGAGTACGCCCCTCGAGCGTGGCCCGCGCCGACGCTCCCGCGCCGGGGCCGTAGGGCTCGCCGGGCACGTGCTGGTCGCACGCCGCGTCGACGATCGTCCGCCATCCCGTACAGCGGCAGAGATGGGCGAGCAGGGCCGTCTCGACCTTGGCGGGATCGGGATCCGGGCCGAGTGCGGAGAGCCGGCACAGGATCCCGGGGGTGCAGAAACCGCACTGGCTGGCCCCATGGCGCAAGAACGACCCGATCAGCCGCTCGGACGCCCCAGCGTCGATCCCGGCCGCGGTTGTGACCGAGCGCCCCGCTACCCGCCGCACGGGCGTGACGCATGCGACGCGCGGCGACCCGTCGACGAGGACGGTGCAGCAGCCGCACTGACCCTGGGGCGCGCAGCCATCCTTGGCCGATTTCTCGCCCAGGTCCTCGCGCAGCGCCTCGAGCAGGGAGACGCCGTCGCGGGGCGCTACGACCCGGCGGCCGTCGAGGACGAACTCGACGCTCAGCGGCGGTGGGTCAGCTGAAGGAGTTGCCGCAACCGCAGGTGCGGCTCGCATTCGGGTTGTTGATGCTGAACCCGGCGCCCTGGAGGCCATCCTTGAAGTCGAGCGTGGCGCCCTGGAGCAGGCTGGCGCTGGACGGGTCCACCACGACGCGCACCGCGCCGGAGACGACGGTCACGTCGTCGTCGGCCACGTCGCTGTCGAAGAACATCTCGTAACTGAAGCCGGAGCAACCACCGGGACGGACGGCCACCCGCAACGCGAGCTCCGGGTTGCCCTCCTGCTCGAGGAGCTCGGCGACCTTGGTCGTCGCGCTGTCGGTGAGGGTGATCATTTCTTGGCTGGCGTCGGTCTGGGTCGTGCTCACCGGTCCTCCTGAAAAGTTGAATGGGCGCGAACGCTCAGAGACATCCTACCCGTCATCTGGCGCCAAGGGTCACCTCGGCCCTGCACGGATCCTGGTCCACCAGGCTCGAGAACGACTCCAGCCGCACCTCGGCACCCGATGCGATGCCTTCGCTCAGGCCCCGGTGCAGTTCGCACACCAGGTCGGGGTAGAGCACGGCGAGCTCCCGGAAGGGGCACCGGGAAAAGGACACAGCGACGCGCTGTTCGTCACCGTCGCCGGGAGGATCGCCGTCGGGGTCGATCACGGGGTCGAACCCGAGGCCGGCCAGCTCGTCAACGAACGCTCTCAAGCATGCGGCTGCCGGCGTGCGTTCGGGGCGGGCAGAGGTGGACAGTTGATCGCCGTTGCGCTCCCCGCGGCGCCGTTCACCCGCCCGGCGACCGACGTCGAACGCTGATCCGGCGCCTCCCTGCGGCGCGGCCGCTATCTCCGCCAGCAGGTGGGAAAGGAGCCTGAAGCCGCCCCGCTCGACGCCGAACGCAGGGACCTCCGCGATCGCCTTCCACCGGTATTGGGGACGGCCGACCGAGCCGTGGCGGTCGGGCTCGGCTTCCAGCAGGCCGGCCTCGCGCATCTTCTCCAGGTGGAGGCGGACGGTGTTGGGGTGCAGGTGCAGCTTGGTACTGATGGCCGTGGTCGAAAGCGGCTCGTCTGCGTCGGCGAGCAGCTGGTAGATCGCATACCGGGAACCGTCGGCCAGCACCTTGAACAAGGACAGGCTGTCCACCATCCGAAGCCTACCGGCGGGCGCGCGGCCGCGCCTTCACGGCACGGGCCACCCGTACAATGCGAGGGTGGTCGAGGAACAAGCCGTACGCAACGCGATGCGGGGTGTGATCGATCCCGAGCTAGGCGACGACCTCGTCGACCTCGGCATGTACCAAGGTGCGGACATCAGTCCCGGCGGGGAGGTCACGGTCCGGGTGGCGCTGACCACCGCTGGCTGCCCGTTGCGCGCCCAGATACAGCGCGACGTCACCGAAAGGGTCGGCAGCGTGCCCGGCGTCGCCTCCGTAACCGTCACGACGAGCGAGATGTCGCCGGCGCAGAGGAAGGAGCTGATGGCTCGCGCGCGCCGGCGGGCCCAGGAGAACCCACCTGCCACCGACATACCGGGCCGGACAAGAGTGCTCGCGATCTCGTCCGGCAAGGGTGGGGTCGGCAAGTCGTCGGTGACCGTCAACCTGGCGGCGGGGCTGGCGGTGCGCGGTTTCACCGTCGGTCTGCTCGACGCTGACATCGCGGGGTTCTCGGTGCCACGCATGCTCGGCGTCGAAGGTCGCTTGCAGGCGGCGAGGTCCGACGGGTCCGATCGCCCGCGCATCGAACCGATGAGCAAGCCCGTCGGCGACGGAATCGTCAAGGTCGTCTCCATGGGTTTCCTCTCACCCGAGGACGAGGCGATCATGTGGCGCGGGCTGATGCTCAACCGGGGCGTCCAGCACTTCCTCGAGGACGTCGCGTGGGGGGATCTCGACTACCTGCTCGTGGACATGCCGCCCGGAACCGGCGACGTACAGATGGGCCTGGCGCGGATGCTCCCGCGCGCTGAGATGCTGATCGTCACGACCCCGGCGCTGGCGGCACAGAAAGTCGCCGTGCGCGCGGCCGACATGGCCCGCAAGGGATACCTGCGCGTTGCCGGCGTGATCGAGAACATGAGCGGTTTCACCTGCGACCACGGCGAGCACTACGAGCTGTTCGGGTCGGGCGGCGGCGAACGTCTATCGCGCGAAATCGGAGTCCCGTTGCTGGCCCGCATCCCGTTGGAGCCGGCCGTATCCGCGGGCGGCGATCGAGGCGAGCCGGCAGCTCTGGGTCAAGGCCAAGCTGCGAGGTCTTTTTCCGGACTGGTGGATGCCGTGCTCGAGGTCGCACCCCTGATCGAGATGCAGGACTGCACTGCCCGCATGTTCGACGCCGTCGACGCGGCGCTCGCTGCTCGCGACGATCGCTGACTTCAGGTGCCGCGCACCGGCGCCGGCACCGCCAAGACGAAGCGGGTCTCGGTCTCGTCGTGCTCGTACCAGACCCTTCCGCCCATTGCCTCCGCGAGACCGCGGACGAGGGTGAGGCCGAGGCCGCGGTCTCGATCGCTGCTGCGCGCCTGCTGCAAGCGGGTGGGGGTCGCCCGCCCGGCGAAGAGCCCCGGCGCCGCGTCGGCTGCTACACCGGGCCCGCAGTCGGCGACGGTGATCCGCACCTCGTCTCCGTTCGCGGACGCCCGCACCGTTACCGGCGGTGCTCCGTGGCTGAGGGCGTTGTCCACGAGGTTGGCGACTATCTGTTCGAGGCGTCTCGGGTCCGCGAGGGCGTTCAGGCCGGGCGGCACCTGGATCGTCACGTCCGCCGCCGTCGAACGGCCGTCGCGCGAGACGGACCCGAGAGCCGCGTCGACGATCGGCCGCACCTCGACGGGTCTCGGATACAGGCGGAGCCGGCTCGTCTGAAGCCTCGAGATGTCCGACAGATCGTCCGCGAGGCGCGAGACCCTTTCGACCTGGGTGCGGATCGAACGACCGACTGCCGCAGCGTGTGACGGGCTCATCTCGTCGGCGTGCGACTCGAGTGTCGCGCCCAGGCCGACGATGGTCGCGAGCGGCCCCCGGAGATCGTTGCGCAGGAGTGCGGCGAACTCGGCCCGGTCGGCTTCGAGCTCCTCTTCCACTGTCTCGTCGCGCACGATGCCCTGGTAGCCGACGAGCTCCCCGCCTTCGCGGCGAGGACTCGGCTGAATCGACAAGAGGCGCCGGACCCCGTCGGCGCGCGCAACGACGAGATGGACCACCGGCGCGTGAGGTTCGACGGTGAGGAGTTCGTCGACGGTGCCGGAAGGATCGATCGGGCGGATGACCTCCGACAGGCGTGCGCCGAACAGCCCGCTCAGCCGGCGACCGACTATGACCGCGAAGGAAGCGTTGGCGTAGCTGATCCGCCCGTCGAGGTCCGCCTCGTAGACTCCGTCCGACGCGCGCTCGACAACGTGGCGGTAGCGGGCCAGCGCCTCTTCTTCCCGACCGAGCGTCGCCTCCCAGTAACCCTGGGCGAGCGCGTCCGTCAGCCGGTCCATCGCGGGAAGGATGCGCGTGAGAACCAGAGAGAGCGCGAGGCCCGCGTGGCGGCCGCCGGACTCCGCGAGCTCGATCGCCGTCTGCACCACGAGGTCCCGCGAGATCCGCAGGATCACGAGCAGCTGCGGGAGCGGCGACCCGGAACGGGCAGCGGAGGCGCCGACCTCGCGAAGGTCGTCGAACAGTGCTGCGTCGACGTCGGCTCCCTGCTCGGTGACCGCGAGGATCGCCTCGAACCGACCGCGGGCCTGCTCGATGAACGACGTCTGTTGCCTCAGGGTCCAACCTTCGGCTTCGGGGAACACCGTGGCGAAGATCTGGAACGCGCGCCGCGCCATCTCCGAAGCGCGGCCGTCCAACGCGTCGAGCAGCTCCTGAGGATCGAGCTCGACCTGAGAGTCCGGGGCGGGGGCTGCTGCACCGGTGGTGGCGGCGAGAGCAGCGGTGATCATGTCGGCCCCGGCGCCGTTGTCCGCATTCCGGGCCAGGAACGCCTTGACGTCGGAAAGCGGGAGCTCCGGGCCGGACTTTCCGATACGCGCAGGCACGAGGTAGCCGCTTCCGACGAGCGCCTCGACCGCCACAGGGGGCAGGTCGAGCATCGCCGCTGCCTCGTCTATGGCGAGGACGTTCGGTTGTCGTTCCTGGCTCATCGTGTTCTCGTGAGGTCTAGTCCGTGCGGTGGCCCCGGTGAGGGACCGTCAATCGAATGGGCAGCGGCTTTTTCTTCTTTTCGACGGTGTGGGCTCGGATGCCTGTCGCTGGTGGATAACCTTGCCGGGGGTGCCGATAAATCGACCGGTGGTACCGGATCCGAGCGAGCTTGGGGTGGCGCCTGACGCCGATCGTTTTCTGCTGATCAAGCCGGACGGGACGGTTGTCTGGGAGAACCCACAGGGCTGGGCGGCCGGTGCGCACCTCGCGAGCTTTCTCCATCCTTCCGGCCGGAGGATCCTGGACGAGTCGATCGGACTGGTGCTCGGGGGGCGGGCCGCGCGGCGGGACTTCACCACCGAGGTCGTCGGCTCGGACCGCGAATGGAGGCGCTGCGTGCTCGAAGTGTCGGCCGCGCCCCGGGAGTACGCCGACGCGGTGTTCGTCACCGTCCGCGAGGAGCGGGCGGACGACGGGGTCGGTGCCGCCGGCGGTGGGCGAGCGACGCACGACACCCTCACAGCCCTGGCGAACCGCGAAGCGGTAGAGGCGCGCTTCAGGGAGACTGCCGAAGAGGGCGGCGGCACGCTCGCCGTGTTCTACATAGACGTCGACCACTTCAAGCGGATCAACGACCGACTCGGGCATGCCGGCGGCGACGCCGTCCTGCTCGCCGTCGCGGACAGGCTCAGGGCGGCGGTGCGCCCCGGGGATCTGGTGTCGCGGTTCGGCGGCGACGAGTTCGTCGTCGTTGCCGGCGGCGTGGACAACCTGAGCGTCGCAGCCGTAATCGCAGAGCGGATCCGCGCTGGCATGGAGGCGCCGGTCCGCGTGAGTGGCCGCACGATCAACGTGACGCTCAGCGTCGGAGCGGCTGTTGGCGACGGGCGCAACGGCGACGTCCTGCTTCAGCAGGCGGACACCGCGCTGTACCGAGCCAAGGAGCTCGGACGCGACCGGGCGGAGATGTACCGCCCGGGCGACCGGATTCGCGGCTCGCGCCACGACGGAGCCGACGCGCTCCTGGCCGGCGCCCTCGAGAGCGGGAAGCTCGGCGTCGTCTACGAACCGATCGTCGACCTCGTCTCGGGCGCACCGGTGAAGATGCGCGTCTCGCTCGGCGCTCAGAGCGACGCCGGTGACGACGGGATCAGTGTCGAGCAGGCAGGGGAGCTGCTGCGGCTGGCCGAGGAGTCGGGACTCGTCGTGTCGTTGGGCGCGGGGATGCTCGACCAGGCGTGCGACTCGGCGAGCACTTGGCCGGCGGACGGAGACGGCAGGCCCACAGTCGGTCTCGTGTGGCCCATGACCGAACGTCAGCTGGACGAACCGCGCGCGGCCGACCAGGTCCTCGGCACGCTGGCAGCACACGGCGCCCCTCCCTCATGGCTGATGGTGGAAGTCGCCGAGGAGAGCCTGTCGAGCCCAGGTCCTTCCGTGTTGCGGACCCTCGACCAGCTTCAGGCCCGTGGGGTCCGGATCATGCTCGGCGGCTTCGGCGGGGCCGCCGGCGGCATGTCCACAGTCCGACGCTTCTCGGTGGACGCTCTGCTGCTGGACGAGTCGTTTCTCGACGGCTTCGGCGAGGACCGGCGCCAGACACGGCTGATGACAGCCGTGCTCGGCTTCGGACGGCTCCTCGAGATCGACGTGGCCGTACGGGGTGTGCGCACCGATGCCGAGGCGACGCTTCTCCGAGCGCTCGGGTGCAACTGGGCGTCAGGGCCGTATTTCGGGCTGGCCGAGCCGGCGCCGCGCATCGGGCCGCGACCTCTCCTGGGGGAGTAGGCCCCGGCCGAAGATCGTCAAGCTCTGGCGGCGAGGTACCAGCGAGCATCGATGTCCTCTGGCTCGTCGGAACGGGCACGGCCTTCGGCTCGCAGCTTGCGGAGGTGGGCCCAGACGGAGAAGCGGGCGACGGGGTGCAACTCCTTGGGGACTTCGACATAGATGGCGGCGACCAGGTCGTCGATGACGACGCCGGCGCCGGTGCTCCCGTGGCCGGCGTCGCCAGCGCGAAGCTGCGCAAGCACCTGGGCTTCGCGCTCCAGCCGGTGCCGCAGGTACCCGTCGAGCACCGCCCCAGGGTCGTCGATCATGTCCCCGTGGCCGGGTGCTATCCGCCGCGGCCTGCGGCTGCGGACTTTCTCCAGCGACTCGAGATACACGGCCATGTCCCCGTCCGGTGGCGCTATCACGACGGTCGAGCCGGACATGACGTGGTCGCCCGAGAACAGGAGCCCGGTCCCCTCGATCTCGAAGCAGAGGTGGTTCGAGGTGTGCCCAGGCGTGTAGACCGCTGCGACGAGCATCTCGCCGGTGTCGAGGGTGTCACCGTCCGCGAGCAACCGGTCGGGGGCGAACGACATGTCGTGGGTGTCGAGGTGGGTGATTTTGCGGCCGGGCACGGTGGGAGGCGCCGGCGGGGCCGGGCCGAAGGCGACGATCTCCGCCCCGGTCGCATCCTTCAGCGCGGCGGCGAGCGGCGAGTGGTCGATGTGCGTGTGAGTGACGAGGATCCACCGCAGGCGGTCACCGGCCTCCTCCAGCAACCGGCGCTCGTGCTGGTCGTCGATCGGTCCCGGGTCGACCAGCGCCAGCCGGTCGGAGCCGAGGAGGTAGGTGTTGGTCCCGGGCCCGGTCATCATCCCGGGGTTCGGTGCTACGACGCGGGTGACGCCGGGCGCGATCTCGATCGCACGACCCGGTTGGAGGTGCTCGGGCCAGGTGGAAAGCGCCGCCGGCGCAGCTGGTCGCGGCCCTGTCACGCGGGCGACCCTACCCCGGCAGCGGGCCGGCGCAGGCTACGTTGTCCTGACGATGGCGAGGAGGACACTCAGGTCCGCTGAAGGCACTCGCCGGGGCACCGCGGGCCTCCGGGCGGCACAGGACGGCGACGCGGACGGCGGTCCGTCCCCTGCCGGGGGCGCCAAGGGAGGAAGGCGTGGCGCCAGCGAGCGGCTCCGCCGGCTTCAACCGGGCTACTTCCGTGAGCGAATCCTCCCGAGGAGCATGCTGGGCGTCGCGTCGCTGATCCTGGCGTTCGCGATCGGCGCCGGGTTGAGCGGCGTCGTCCTGTTCTCCTACTACCAGTACAAGCTCAACCAGACCAACGACAATGTCAACGCGTTGGTCAACAACTACAAGAAGGCGTTCAGCGACGCGGAGGGCAACCTCAACGCAGACGTGGCCAACGCCAAGGCCGACATCCAGAACCAGCTCAAGGCTGTGCAGCAGCTTTCGGCCGGACCGGCAACGCTCGCCGCGCTCATCAAACAGATGTCGCCTTCGGTTCTGTTCGTGCACACGCTCGACGCCAACGGCCAACCGTCGGTGGGGACAGCGTTCGTGGTCTCTTCGAGCGGTTCGCAGTCGCTGCTCATAACGTCGTACACGACGGTCGCCGCTGCGACACACTCACCGGGCCCGGCCGTCTACGTCCGCCAGGGCAGCACCGACACGCAGGTCACCGTCCGCACCTGGGACCCTCAATACGATCTCGCGCTGCTCGTCTATCCAAAAGGCAACCTGAAGGCGATAACCGCTGCGTCGAACAATCCGTCACCGCAGCCGGGTGACAGGCTGTACGCGGTTTCCGGGCTCGGGACCGCCGGCGCTTCGATCACCCAGGCCAGCGTCGTGGACGTGTCGGCGTCGGGCCTCGCTATCGACGGCGGTATCGGCGCGGCTTTCCAGGGCGCCCCACTGGTCAACCCGCAGGGCCAGGTGGTGGCGGTCGCGTCGCGCACCTACGCGCCCCTGGGGTTCACCTCGGACAGCGTCTTCTACGCGGCGTATGTGGAGGCGGCGTGCAACAAGGTTCTCTCCTGTCCGGGGGGAAGCCTGATCGGTAGCCACTGAGCATCCTCCTGGCGACCTTTTGGCGGTTTGGGTTGGCCCTCCCGGGCGGGCGCGTTACCCTGGGTGTGGGGAGGGGGAGGGACCGATGGGTGTGGCAGAGATAATCGGATTCGCCGCCTGCTGGCTGGTCGTGGCGTCCCTGATGCTGTGGGGCGTCTTCACCGAGCGCCGGCGCGGCCCGTCGCCCATTCTCGACGCGGCGCAACTCCACCCGAGTCGCGCCCACCGGCCGGCGGCCTCCGATTGGATCGTCGTCGAGACGGCCGAGGGCGGCACACCCGACGTCGCCGAGCACCTCCGCTTCCTCGCCGGCGCCTGGCTGGCGTCGCGCGGGATCGACATCGACTCCCTGCCGCCGGCGGACATCCGCACCGAGGTCACGAGCACCGGCGACGGGTTCGCGACAACCCGCCTGTTGGTGCGCGCCGGGGCGCTGAACCCCGGCCGGCGCAGCCGGCGGGCGTAACAGCCGGCGGCGGGGCGGCCGGCGCTAGCCGCCCACCGGACCGCCGAATGGCGTCGTAGGCGGGCCGCCACCACCTCCCCCGCCTGACGGCACGGTCGTGGTGGTCGTGGGGTTGGTCGCCGGCGGAGGCGCGTAGGGCGTGGGCGCCGGGATCCGGTAGGGGCCTCCCGCCGGCGTGGGCTCGACGACGCCGGGTTCTCCGGGACGTATGCCGACGGTGGTGGTCGGACCGTGCGCCTGGAGCGCCGCGGCTTGCTGGGGCGGGACGATCGGCGCCGGCTGGGTAAACGGCGTCACCGGTACCTTCGCCAGCGCCGCGCTCATGAAGTTGCGCCACGTGATCGCCGGCCAGGTACCTCCGTAGACCGGGTAGACACCCTTCACCCGGCCCATCGACGTCGCCTGGCTGGCAGCATTCCCCATCCAGACAGCGGCCGAGAGGGTCGGGGTGTAACCGACGAACCAGGCGTTGGTGTAGTTGTTGGTCGTGCCGGTCTTGCCCGCGGCCGGCCGGCCTAGCCTGGCGGCGGTCCCTGTCCCGCTGTTGATCACCCCCGTCAGGACATTGGTGACGTTGTCAGCGATGTTTGCCGGCATCACGTTCGTGGTGGACGGGAGATGCTTGATGTTGTCGAGCAGCACCTTGCCCGACGCGTCGACGACCTCGAGCACGGGCGTGGGCTCGGCGCGCTCGCCGTGGTTGGCGAACACCCCGTACGCCGATGCCATAGAGAGTGGGGAGACGTCGACCTCACCGAGCGCGTACGGAGGGCAGTAGTAGAACGGTGGAGTGGAATAGTAGGCGGACTGGACACCCAGCTTCTTGGCGTTGGTCGCGATGTTCGGGCACCCCACCTGGGCCGCCACCTGCGCGAACACCGTGTTGGTCGAATAGACCGTCGCCTCTGCGAGCGTCTCGGACGTGCTGACGCCGGCCTCGGCGTTGTGGACCTGGCAGATCGACGGCGGCTGGCCGGGCGACGGCTTGCAACCCGGAACCTGGTAGACGGCGGGGGCCGAGTACACCGCGCTCGGCTGTATTCCCTGCTCGAACGCGGTGGCGAGCACGTATGGCTTCCAGGAGGAGCCGGGCTGTCGGCCCGGCGTGCCGCCGCTGATGGAGTTGCCGGACCAGCACGTGGCGGCCACCTGGACCGACGCGGTCTTCGAAGGTTGTGGATCGCAGCCGCCGATGGCGAGGTTGTCCTGCGAGTAGGGGCCCTTCCCGCCGTAGTCCCTGCCGGCGACGATCGCCGGCACGAAACCGGTCGAAGGCTCGACAGCGGCGAGCGACATCTCGAGCGGATCTGATGTCCCCGAAAGGGTCTGGCGCACGGCTGCGTAAGCAGCGTTCTGCACGGCCGGGTCGAGGGTCGTCTGGACCCTCAGGCCGCCGCTGTAGACCTCCTGCGGGGAGTAACGCTGCAGTAGCCAGCGGGTGACATAGTCGACGAAGTCGGGATACTGGGTCGCGCTGGTTTGGTACGGATAGACCACCGTGGACCCGGGCGGGACGTTGCCGGTCGACGCAAGCGCGAGCTTCTGGGCCATCGCCGCGTCGTACTGGTCCTTGGTGAGGTACCCGTACTTCAACATCTTCCCGAGCACGAGCTCTCGCCCGCTCTCCGCCGCTGCCAGGTTCTCCCGCGGAGCACGCGCGCTGGGCGCGGGTATGAGTCCGGCGAGAGTCGCGGCCTGCGAGACGTTGAGGTTCTGGACCGGGACGTGGAAGTAGTTCAGCGCCGCCGCGCCAACCCCGTAGTTGCCGTCGCCGAAGTAGACGATGGTGAAGTAGCGGTACAGGATCTCGTCCTTGCTCGCCTGGCGTGACAGCTGGCTGGCGAGGATCGCTTCCTTGACTTTTCGCACGATCGTGCGATGCGCGTTGGTGTATGCAAGCTTCACGTACTGCTGGGTGATCGTCGACCCGCCCTGCACCGGAGCCCGGTTGCGGAGGTCGGCCCAAAACGCGCGGATGGTGCCGCGGAGGTCGACGCCGCCGTGATGGTAATAGTTGTGGTCCTCGTCGGCGATGACCGCTGCCTTCAACACCTGCGGGATCTGCGCCTCTGTCACCGGGACGTTGGTGTCGAAACGCTGCAACGACGCGATCTGCTTCCCGTACCGGTCGTACAGGATCGTCGGAAGGATCGCGGGGTTGGCCTTGGGGATCGGGATGGTCGCGGGAAGCGGGAGGAAGATGAGCCCCGCGAGCACCGTGGCGCCGAACGCAACGGGTGCACCGACGACGGTGACGGTCGCCAGAAAGACCGAGCTGAAGATCGTCCTGACGATCCTCCGGAACAAGCGCATTACGCCGCAAGCTTCGCGCACGCCGACGGCGGCGAAGGGGCGCCTACCGCGCGACGGCCGGTCTTTCTCCTAATCGTCGACCTCGACGAGAACTTCGCCCCCCTCTTCCCGCACGGGATATGTACGCAGGCCGGGGTGGCGGCCGAACGTCGTGACGTGCTCTCCGGTCTCCAGGTCGTAGCGCCAGCCGTGCCACGGGCACGTGACGCAGCCGCCGGACACGAAGCCGTCGTCGATGGGGTTACCGACGTGCAGGCAGATGTTGTCAACGGCTGCCAGGCCCGATCCGATGTCGAACACAGCGATGTTGTGGTCGGCCACCCTCACAGGCCATCCCCGGCGCTGCGGGACGTCGTCGCGCCGGCAGACCCGTACCCAGGTCACCCAGCGGCGCGGGCCGCTGCAGCGGCCGGCGGGACCGACGCTGCGGCGGCGACTGTCTCCGCCATCACCTCCGCAAACGACTCCGGATCCGCCAGCAGCCACGAGTGCCTGCCCCGGACCACCGTGCCCGGCCGGCCCAACGCCTCGCACAACGACTCGAAGCAGGCCTTCGGGATGATCACGTCGCCTTCCGCCCACACCGCACGGACCGGCATACCCGACCTGCGCAGGGCGTCGAGCTCCGCAGCGAGGTCGATGCGCCGGGCGAGCTCCGCAGCGCGCCAGACCCCCATCGGGTTGGTGGCCAGATTCGGGCCGGCGTCCTCGACAACGGCCGCTAGGGTCAGCAGCGCCCGGCGGTCGAGCAGCAGATCCTTGGGAAAAGACACGGCCCAGTCCCACAGCGGCCGCTCCGCCATGGTCCGAGTCTTGTCGCCCGAGCTCTTCCATACCGACCCGCCCAGCGGGTTGATCAATACGAGTTGGGAAGCGCGGCCGGGGAAGTCGTGCGCCAGCTTCGCGGCGACCGCCGCCCCGAAGCTGTGGCCCACCGCGACCACCGGTCCTTCCTCGCTTACAGCGGCAAGGAACGCGTTGGCCCACGCGGCGTACGCATCGAGACCGCAATGTCGTGCCGGGAGAGTCGCGCTCCCCCCGAAGCCGGGCAGCGCCGGCGCGTACACCCGGCACCCGAGACGGGCGAGCCGGCTCAGCGCCCGCTTGTAGGCACGGTTGCCGAGCGCCCACCCGTGGACGAACAGGACGGGTACGCCTTCGCCCGCGACCCCGTACTTCACCCGGCGGCCGCACACCTCGGTCGAGGTCCACACCAAGCGGTCCGTGTTCATTGCGGCGGAGATTATCGGGGGCGTCGGTGTATCTGGGGTCTTAACGGGAGAGAAGGGCGCGACGCTCGGCCTCGTTGAGGCCCCCCCAGATGCCGTGGGGCTCACGGATCCGCAGCGCGTAGTCCAGGCAGGGGCGCCTTACCGGGCAGGTGGCGCAGATCGACTTGGCCCTGGCTTCCCGGTCCTCCTTATCGTCCTTGCGTTCGAAGTTCGCTGGCGGGAAGAACAGCCACGTGTGGGGGCCGCGGCAGGCCGCCTTGGCCTGCCATACATCCTCAATGTGCTGGACGCTCATAACCGCGGCGCCTCCCCGTTGCTCTCGCGAGCAAGCTACATCCGCGGCGGCCGGTCGACAAGAGGCAATGTCGTGGCTGCGTCCCATCTGACCTGCGCTTTCCCGCTTCGGGGGCACCAACGGCGGTCCTGGCTAACCTGAGCGCTGATCCTGCCGGCCCAAGGGAGTGAATTGGACCGAAACGAGTTCAAACCGCCCGCCCGGGTGATGATCGTCGCCGGCAAGGGCGGTGTCGGTAAGACCACCGTCAGCGCGACCCTGGCCTACGTCGCCGCCAGGGCCGGCCTGCGAACCCTCATCGTCGAGGTGGAGGGCAAGAGCGGCCTGCCCGAGCTGTTCGGCCGGAACGAGGCTCTCAGCTACGAGGAAACCGTTCTGCTCGCCGAAGGCGAGGCCGGCCGGGGGGCGGCCGAGCTGCGCGCCAGGACTCTGACACCCGACGACGCGCTGGTGGAGTACCTCGAGTCCCACGGTCTGCGCCGGGTGTCCAAGAGGCTGTCGTCCACGGGGACCCTCGACGTGGTGGCGACTGCCATTCCGGGCATCAAGGACATCCTGGTTCTCGGCAAGGTCAAGCAGCTCGAGGTGCTGAGCGCTTCGGGGGCCGAGGGCGCGCCTGAGTTCATCGTGGTGGACGCGCCGGCGGCGGGCCACGCGGTGTCGTTTTTGGCGAGTGCGTACGGGTTGTTGGACGCGGCGCCGGTCGGGCCGATAAGAGCCCAGGCGATCGAGGTGACGAGCTTGCTCGGCGATCCCGCTCGCTGCCAGGTGATGCTGGTGACCATCCCGGAGGAAACACCGGTCAACGAGGCGGTCGACACCGCCTTCCACCTCGAGGACCGCGCAGGCGTGAAGCTGGCGCCGATCGTGGTGAACGCCGTGTGGCCGCACCTCGACTTGGTCATGGACGGATCGGAGGGCAGCGTGCGCGCCGCGGCGGAGTTCCGCTCGCAGCGCCAGGCGCTCCAGGAGGAGCAGATCGCGCGGCTGGCGTCGATGCTGCCACTGCCGCAGGTGATCCTCCCGTTCCTCTTCACGACCGAGTTGGGGCGGGGGGATCTCGAGGTGTTGGCGGAGTCGTTTGCGCCGCAGCTCGCGGCGGCGGAAGGCAGGTGAGCTCGCTGGAGCAGCTGGTGCTCGAGCGCCGGGTGATCATCTGTGCGGGTCCGGGCGGGGTCGGCAAGACGACCACCGCGGCCGCCATCGCGCTGCACGCCGCGCGGCTGGGCCGGCGGTCTTGTGTCGTGACCATCGACCCGGCCAAACGGCTGGCCGACGCTCTCGGCTTGAAGGAGCTCACCAACGAGGCCAGCCCGGTAGAGGGCGTGGGCGGCGGCGGGCTGTGGGCCCTGATGCTCGACACGAAGAGCACCTTCGACGAGGTGGTGATCCGCAACGCCGGCTCCGAGGAGCAGGCCAGGGCGATCCTCGACAACCGCCTGTACCGCAACATCTCCGGCGCGCTCGGCGGGACGCAGGAGTACATGGCCATGGAGAAGCTCTACGAGCTCTACCAGTCGGGCAGGTTCGACCTGGTCGTCGTCGACACACCGCCCACGCGCCACGCTCTCGAATTCCTCGACGCGCCGGGCCGGCTGCTTCGATTCCTCAACAACCGCATCTTCCGTCTTCTGATGATGCCCACGAGGGCGAGCCTGCGCGCGGTGGGCGTTGCGACGCAGATGCTGCTGCGCACGGTCTCGAAGGTGGTGGGCGGGGCGATGGTGTCGGACGCGGTTGCGTTCTTCACAGCGTTCGAGGGGATGGAACAGGGTTTCCGCGACCGCGCCGCGAAGGTCGAGCAGCTGCTGAGTGATGAGAGAACGGCCTTCGTGGTGGTGTCATCACCGCGGCGGGACGCGACCACAGAGGCGGTGTACTTCGCGGACCGCCTTCGCGAGTCGGCCGGTTCGGTGGAGGCGATCGTTGTCAACCGGATGTTCCCGTCTTTTGGGCCGGTGCCCGAGGGGTTGTCGGGTCCGTTGGCCGAGAACCTCGAGCAGCTCGACCGTGTCGCCGGAAGGGAGGAGCGGTACGTCGAGGAGCTGGCCCGGCGGCTGCCGGGAGCCCCAGTGGTCAGGGTTCCTTTCCTCGCGGGCGACATCCACGACCTCCACGGCCTGGACGAGATCGCGCGCTGGATGTTCCCCTGATAGCGCGGACCTCTTCAGCTCACTCTTTTACAGTCGCATCCTTCGAGAGCGCTGCAGCGGCCTCCTCGATCGTCTCCGCGACGGTCACGATGCGGTCGAAGCCCGTCGTGCGCAGCAGCCGCACGAGGGTCGGGCGATTGCACGCCACCGCGACATCACCCCCGAGCTCGCGCGTGCGGCGGATGGCGCCGATCAGGGCTCCCAGGCCGGCGGAGTCCACGAACGGGATCCCGGACATGTCGATGAGCAGACGGCGCCCGTTCGCCATGTCCGCCAGGGCCTGGCGGAAGTGGCTGACGGTGAAGGCGTCCAACTCGCCGACCGGGCGGCAGACGGTAAACCCCTCGGGTGTCTCGTCTTGGTGGATCGTGAGCACGCGTCCTCCTGAACCCGCCCTGCGGCGGCGTCCACAGGATGGTACCCATGTCCGGAGGGCAGCTACCCTCGGGCACGTGCCAGAGATAGTGATAGCTACGGATTCGGCCGCCGTCTGCGACGAGGTCAGCTCGGTCGTCGCGGGGCCTGGCACCACGGTCAGGTGGGTCCGGGCAGGCGAGGCGGTCAGGGAGGAGTTGAACGCCCGGCCAGCCGACCTGGCGGTCGTGGATATGCAAATCACCGCCATGGGGGGCATCGCCGTGGCCTTCGACCTGCGCCTGGAGGCCGACGCCGGCCGCCTCGACCCCTGCCCCGTGCTGCTGCTGCTCGATCGGCGTGCGGACGTCTTCCTCGCACGGCGAAGCGGGGCGCAGGGCTGGATCCTCAAGCCCCTGGATCCGATTCGCCTGCGCCGGGCGGTGGGGGCGCTGCTGGCCGGCGGGACCTGGCACGACGCCAGCTTCGTCCCAGATCCCGTCGCGGTACCGGTCAAGTAAGCTGGCACCCCTCCGGGAAGTAGCGCAGCTTGGTTAGCGCGCAGCGTTCGGGACGCTGAGGCCGCGGGTTCGAATCCCGCCTTCCCGACCAGGTCAGGGGCCATTTCCGTCGATTGAGTTATCCGGATTTGGTCCCGCGTGCGCGATCCGT
>DATLUM010000003.1 GCA_035533095.1 Acidimicrobiales bacterium
CCCGGCGCCGCCGGCGTGCCCACATGCCGAACGGGATGGTACTTGTCACCGTGACGAGCGCCTCCCGTACACGGAGGCTGTCGAAGCAGACAACTGATCCTCCCATGGAGCCGACTGCGCCTGACATCCATGCCGATTGTCCGACGTCGCTCTTCAGGCAATGCCACGCGGCTGGCGCGGGCCGCGGCGGCGCCGACTAGATCGCCCATACCGCCCGGGAGGCGAGTCAGTTCTCGCTCGTGAGTACTTGGCGCAAGCGCTCGAGCAGAAAGTCTTCATCGGTTGGGTTGGTGGCGACGTCGAGCACCTTCCTGCGACTCGTGGGTCCACGAACCAGCGTGACTGAGCCGCGGGGTACACCGAGAGCGTCCGCGACGGCCGCGAGCGCTGCCCGAGTCGCTCTGCCACTCTCGGCGGGTGTAGCGACGCGTACCACCAAAGCGCCATCGTGGGTTCCACCGACCCGGGTCCGCGACGAATTCGGTCGGACGTGGATCTCCAGCCGCACGGGGCTCAGTCTGCCCTCAAACACCAATGGTTGGTCGCGCTCGAAACGTCCGGCGGCCTGGTGACACACCTACTCCCGGGGCGATCTGAGAAGTCGTCCCAGAGCACGCGCTCCATCATCGTCGATCCACGTCAAGGGGTGAGAGTGCGGCATGGCCGACACCTACCCGGGTGGTACCCGCCGCCCCGGGTCAGGTCCCGGCTCCGAATAGGAAGCCGATGCCGTAGGTCACTGCCATCGCTACGGCGCCGCCTGCGCCGACTCTCAGGGTGGCCCGCAGTCGTCGGGCGCCGCCCAGCAGAGCGCCTAGCGCGCCCAAGGCGCACAGGGCGGCCAAGGTGATCGCGGCGATCACCGCCATACGAGATCCGGCTGGGCCGATCGCGGCAGTTAGGAGCGGGATGGCGGCTCCGACCGCAAAGCTGGCCGCCGAGGCGGCTGCCGCCTGGAATGGTTTGGCCGCGGTGGACGGCGTGTGGCCGAGTTCGTCGCGAAGGTGCGCGCCGAGCGGATCGGACGCGTGTAGGGAGGCTGCTACTTGGGCAGCTAGTTCGGGGGGTAGGCCGCGGGCCTGGTATAGGGAGGTCAGCTCGCGTAGTTCTGCTTCCGGGTCCTGGGCCAGTTCTGATCGTTCGCGAGCGCGATCCGCCCGTTCGGTGTCAGCCTGGGCGCTGACCGATACCCACTCGCCGATGGCCATGGCCATCGCCCCGGCGCTCAGTGCGGCGACACCGGCGGTAAGGATCGAGTTGCGAGACGCTCCCGACGCCGCGACCCCGATCAGCAGGGCGGCGGTGGAGACCAGGCCGTCGTCCGCGCCCAGGACGGCAGCACGCAGCCAACCGGAGCGCTGTGACCGGTGGCGCTCGATCGTCGCAGCAGTCACCGACGGGCCCGCGGTTCGTCGGTGGTCGCAAGGTTGGTGGCACCCACGACATGGCTCCCGTAGCCGGTCAGGCGGCCAGGTGGAATGGTGGGTATTCGTCGGTGAGCAGTCCTGCGTATGCCTCGACCCGCAGGGCGTAGCGGTAGACGCCGACCAGGTAATTCCGAAGGCTCTCGGGGTACTCGCCGGTGAAGAGCACCGTGACGAACCCTCCAACCAGCGCGAACACCGCTCCGATCGCGAGCACGGCCAGCACCACATAGTGCGGGATGGCCAGGAACCACTTGTAGAGCGGCTTCCAACGGTCGAGATGCTCCGGGTAGGCGATGCTCAGCGTGGTGTGCGGTTCGACCCCGTCATCTGTCGCGGTCGGATCGAAATCGAATGGCGGGTAGTCCTCATGGAGGAACAGCGCGTAGCTGAACGCCCGCCACTCGTAGCGGTATGTGGTAGCGATCATGTCGAACAACGGCTTCGGGATGCGTTCGGTAAACAACACCGTGAAGAGACTGATCAGGATCAGGATCTCCCGCAGGCTTCGCAGAGCGCTGGCGATCATGAGCTGGGGAACTGCCAGCAACCACTGCACCAATGGCTTCCACCAGGTGACGTGGCGATCCCCGTGGAACTCCAGCTGCGCCGGGTATGGGGCGGATATTGACATCGCGACCTCCTGCAGGGCTGCCCAAGGAATGGCGAGCCCTCAACGCATCATGTGGTCGTGCGGCTTGTTCGTGTCAGGGGCGAAGGGCACATCTTCAGGTCGCGAATCTGAGGGCTCTCGGTCGGACCGCGGGATCGTTCATCCCTGGAGTTGGCTGAGCACGGCGGTGACGGTGCGTTTGGTTCCGCTCTGGCTGACCAGGTCGACTGTGACCGTCTTGCCCGGTGCGAGTTGGGCCAGGATGGCCTGCATCTCGGTGAGCGAGGTGACCTTGTTACCGTCGACGGCGGTGATGAGTTCGCCGGGAACGATCCCTGCGGTGGCTGCGCTGCCTCCCGCTGTGACGCTGACAACTATGGCGCCGACCCGCTGTCCGTTCTGGTCGACGGCGTCGGCCGCGGCGATGTCGAGTGAAGCTCGGTCGCTGCGGGTGACCCGGCCTGAGCTGATGAGTTGGGCGGCGATCAGCTTGACGGTGTTGGAGGGGATGGCAAAGCCGATCCCCGGTATGGTGCCTCCTCCTTGTTGATCGGCGGCCGCCAGGGTGGGGATGCCGATGACTTCCCCGGCCAGGTCGACCAACGCTCCGCCGCTGTTGCCGGGATTGATCGCTGCGCTCGTCTGGATGGTGGAGGGGAGCACGACGCCGTTTCCTTCGCTGACCGGCCGGCCGTTGTAGCTGACGATTCCGTCGGTCACGGAGCTGGAAAGGCCCAGCGGGTTGCCGACAGCGAAGACGATGTCGCCTATCTGTAATGCGTCCGAATCGCCGAACGTCGCGGCGGCAAGGTTGCTGGCACCTTTGACCTTGATGACTGCCAGGTCGTCGGGGGCGTAGCTCCCGAGCAGAGTGGCCGGCAACCGATCACCGTTGAGGAGCTGCACCGTAAAGGTGGTGGCCGAGCCGACGACGTGGGCGTTGGTGACGATATCGCCTGCGTTGTCGTAGATCACCCCGGACCCGAGCCCGCTGGAGGTCGATATCTGTACGACCTGGGGGCGAACCTTCGCCACTACCGCCACGAAGGCCTGCTCTAGCTCGGATGCCGCTCTGCTGACGTTGGGCGACGCCGATTGGGTCGGGGTGGCGGTCGTCGTCGGGGACTGCAATGGGGTCGGGCCGCTTGACGCGCACGCTGCTACTAAGCCGGTGAGGGCCACCAGCATCATCGAACTGATGACGCCATGAAGGTACGCCTTGCGCCTGAAGCGATGTGCCACTGGTTCAACGATGCCTGTGCAGGTCGGTTGTCAACCAGGGCCGAAGGTCACCGAAACCTCTTCAGTCGGCCAGGTCGAGAGAAGCATCTGGCCGATCGAGCAGCCATGAAGGCGAGAGCGACCGGCGAGCAGGCGCCGGAGGAGTCTCTGGTGGGTGTCCCAGACGGGGCGCGCGACCAACCCGCCGAAGGCGTTGGTTATGGTCTAGGAGTGCTGCGGGCGGGACTTCGCATGCTCTGGCGGGCGCTGCCGGTTATCGGTACGACGACCGTCGTGCCGCTGCTGCTCTTCTACATTGCTATGGCCGCCGGATCCGTAGCGTGGGGGATCGGCGTGTCGGTGGCCTACGCGTACCTGACCGCCGGCTACCAGTACCTCCGCAGGCGCCGGGTGAGCGGCATGTTGCTCATGACGGTCCTGCTCGTGACCTTGCGTGCGGTGGGCGCGATTGCGTCCGGGCACGTGTTCGTCTACTTCGTGCTGCCTGTCGCAGAAACCGGCGTGTTCGGGCTTTTGTTCCTGGCGACGATGGCGACCAAGGAGCCCCTGATCGTCCGTCTCGCGCGTGACATGGTCCCTCATCTGGCGGATGACTTGGCGGGCCGGCGTGGCCTGGTCACCCGGCTGTCGCTGGTGTGGACGATCACCTACCTGGCCAGCGGGGCTACAACGCTGCTCATGTTGCTCTCGTTCTCCCTACCGGTGTACCTGGGCGCGCACCAACTCGCCGGCTGGATGTGGGTGGCCGCCGGGATCGGTGCCTCAGTGATGCTGTGCCGACGCCACGGGAGCGGGCTGCTCTCGGCGGCCTTCAGCTCTTTGGCCTGAACCCCCCGACGGACCCACCGGGCGCCGTCGGTGACGCCGCAACGTGGCGCTGCTGCGCCGGTCGGTCGCAATCGAACAGCAGCCGGTGCACGTAGGAGCGCATGTCGCGCCTGGGAGGCGGGAAGTTACCCGCCAGACGTTTGGCAGCGAGTGGCAGCGCGAGTGAGGTTCCGAGGAGAAGCCCGTCGCGTCCCCGGCTCTTCCAGAGGACGAGGGGCAGCGCACCGATCGCGAGCGCGCAACCGGCTCCGGACTGTCGGGCAAGCCGGCCACCGCCCAGCCCTGCTCCGAGGACGACGGCGCCTTCGGGCGCAGTGGCGAGACAAGCTCCCAACGCCACCGACACGCCTCGGCCCCCTTGAAGCCGCAGAAACGGCGACCAGTTGTGACCGGCGACCGCGGCGAACGCTGCGAGCGCTCCGAGGCGGGCGCCGCGCCTACGCGCCAGAAGCGGAACTGCAGCACCCTTGGCAAGTTCCATGCAACCGACTACGGCGAGGGGACCGAAACCGGCTACCTGGTGCAGGCTGGTGCCCGAGACGGTCCCGGTGCCGACATTCCTCAGGTCCACACCCTCGAGCCGCCGGGCGGCGATATTGGTGAACGGGGTCGAGCCCAGCAGGTAGGAGGCGACGATCAGCACAGGCGCTGGCAGGCGCCGGCAAGGGCCCTTGCGGCGTTTCATACTCAGGAACCGGTTTCCGGCTCCCACCACCAAGCGAGTCCCCGCAGGTCCGGACCGGTGTGAGCGACCATCGCCGGACCGAACGGAGCGGCGAAACGAGTGACCGGCTCGACGACCTCGCAAACCGCAGCCAGCAGCTTCTCCGCTTCCTCCGGCGCTCCCACGTGCAGGCCGGCAACGTGGAGCCGGTGCCCCGGCCGCTTCGACTTTCGCCACGAGGAGATCATGAGATCGAACGCCGCGTTCGGCGAGAACACCGGCCGCATCGGCCGGACGTTGCCTCGGCGCAGCTCGAATACCGGGCGGACCCCGACGGCGTTGCCGATCGCACCCAGAGGGCTTGGAACCCGTCCTCCCCGGATCAGGTACGTGAGATCGCCGACCTCTGCAACGAGCCGCACCCGGCGTCGCGCTTCGGACGCGGACCGGATGACTTCGTCGAACGGTGCGCCGTCGATCGCCGCCTGTGCGGCTGCCAGGACGACGAGACCTTCAGCGCCGGCAGCCGTTCCGCTGTCGATCACCTCCACCCGGGCATCGGTCATACCGGCGGCAAGCCGCGCCGAGTCACCGGTACTCGAGAACGACCCGCCCACTGTTATGACGACAACCCCTCGGCCCTGGTCCGCTTCTTCGATCGCCGACAGGAAGGCGCCAGGAGTCGGGGCGGCTGTCTTGACCGTCGAGCCTTCGCGAACGAGCCGGGCAACCTCGTCTATCCCGACGCTGTCGTCGGTGCAGGGGACCCCGTCGATGTCCAGTGACAACGGCGCTATCGCGACCCTACAGCTGCTGGCGAGATCCGGCGCGATCGATGCCGCGCTGTCAGTCACGACACCGACCACGATGCCCTCAGTACCCATGCCCGGGAAGCCAGAAACAAAGGGCGGTCACCGCGCACTCCGCCATCATTCGCTCGCCCTCAGGCGGGCGGCTGCCACCCATCCGACGGCGACCAGCAGCCAGAAGCTCAAGCCGCGGTACAGGACGACTGCTGCGGTTGCCGGGGCAGCCGGGAGGTGCGAACGAGCGAGCATCGTGACGAGTCCCCCCTCAACGATACCTAGCCCGCCCGGTGTGATCGGGAGTTCGGCCAGCAATTGTGCGCCCGCATACACCACGAGAAGCGAGCTCCATGGCACGTGGATCCCGATGGCAAGGATCGCGCTGGCCAGAACGAACGTGTCGAGAATCCAGTTCGCCACGGCCGCTGACGCGCCGAGAGCCCAGACCCGAGGCTCCGGTCGGATGTCCTTCATCTCGGCGACCGCCTTCTGTGCGCGGTACAGCCGGGTCTGTATTGAGTCCGGAGCGTGCCGCTGCGTGAGGCGAATGGCCCGGTCCACGAGCTTCCCGAGAAGCTCGGTGCGCTGGAACAGCAAGGCCGCCAGCGCGGCGCCCACCATCACAATCGCCAGCGGGCCGACCAGGATGTCGCGTAGCTCGCCGCCGACCACCACAGACCCTACGAAAGCGACCAGGGTCAGGGCTGCGAACGCGATGGCCCCGGCGGACAATTCCGCCCACGCGGCACCAACCCTGCTGGCCCCCACACGTCGATACTGGCGGAACACGTATCCCTCGGCGACGAGCACGCCCGCCGGGATCGACATCGCAACCGCGTTCGAGGCCAGCGTTATAGGGATCATGCGCGGAAAAGACACGGCCGTACCGGTGGCATCGATCAGCCGCTGCTGGAGCAGCGAGAGCGAGAGGATCGACAGAGCCTCGGCTGCGCCGCCGGCGAGCAACCACTCCCAATGGACGCCTACGACGAGGGATCCGACCGCGGCGAGTTTCGGGATCCTGCGTATGACGAACACGGCAGCCAGGGCCACCATGACGATTTCGAAGGCCCGCCTCGCCCAGAAGCGCCACCCTCTATGCCGATTCGGCACGGAACGGTGTCGGCAGCTCGGTTCCCTCCGGACGGGGACCGCAGCGACTCGCCTGCACCCCCAGGACGTGCTCGCATGCCTCCAGGAGGACCGATGCAAAGTGGTCTGGGTCACTCAGGCAAGCGCTGTGCCCTCCGGACATCTCGAACACTCTTGCACCGCAGACACCTGCAAGATGGGCTTGCCTGTCGGTCGGGACGTGAACGTCGTCTGCCGTCAGGAGCACCGCCATCGGTGCCTGTATCTCTCCGATCCACTCGCTGGCATCGTAGGTAGCCAGATCCGCGGCAAGGTAGAGCACGTTGCTCCAGCGGTGGCGCCTCATCAAGGGCAACGCCCATCGTTGGAACCCGTCCCATCCGTATAGAAGTCGCATGATGGCTTCAGCGACCACAGCGGAGACCGCATCGGGCAGCATCGAGGCGAACCTGCAGATCCCGTTGAAGATCCGGGTCCAGCGCGCCGTGATCGGGACGGCCGTAAAGCGCGCTGCCGATGCGCACAGCACCACTCCTGCGACCAGGTCATCGTGTTCACGGGCGAGACGCTGGGCGACAGCGCCACCGAGCGAGTACCCCACCACCGCCGCTGGCGCCAGGTCCAGCGTGCGGATGAGCGCTGCCACGTCCTCGACGACGTCGTCGAGGCTCGCCTTGCGCCCGTGTCGTGGTCCGAGGCCGTGGCCTCGCAGGTCGGGCGCGACCGCCCGGAAGTGCTCACCGAGGAGACCGAACACGCCGTACCAGGTGATGTCCGCGGTGGACGTCCAGCCGTGCAGAAGCACGACAGCAGGGGCGCCGGGGCGCCCCGGGGCCTCGCGGACGAACATTTCGCCTCGGGAGCCAACATCGACGAGACGACCTGCGGGGAGCCGCCAGTCGTCCGGCTTGGCTGTCATACCCGCGGGTTCCCGATCGCCGTTACCTCCTGGCCCTTTCGACTGGCCTGACTCGACCCGGGCTTGCGCTGGACCGACCCACCTAACCCCTCTTTACCGGACATACCCGCAACATCCCTTCGGCATGCAGGGGCCCGAGAACGCTATTCGTGCCCACGCCGACACTGCATTTCCGATATGAATCTTCGCCTATTGAACCGCAGCCGGAGTACCGAGAAGCTGAAGACATGCCCTCCGGTGATACGGGCGCGCCCGGCGACCAGCCGAGTAGAGACTTGACGACCAACGTCGAGGAACTGCGTGATGTCTCGATCGTGCACGTGGCGGGCGAAATCGACATCAGCACCGTGGGCGACCTCGAATCGGCCATCGAGCGCGCCCGGGCCCACGCCGGACCGGGCGGTGCAGCGAGCGGCGTGGTCGTCATCGACCTGCGGGGCGTCACCTTCCTGGGGGCGGAAGGGTTGAGGAGTCTCGTCAGCGCCCAGAACCGGATAGCCGAGTCCGGCGGGTCGATGCGGGTGGTGGCGCCTGCAGGCGGCGGGATCATCCGGCGACTTCTCGACCTGAGTGGTGTCGGGGCCCTCCTGGACCTGTTCGAGACGATCGAGTCAGCTGTTCCTGCCGACCGGGACTGAACTCTGGTCCTGGTCGCTTGGGGGCCATCGAGCTGGCGGTGAGCACGAGCCTTCGGGGTAATCCAGACCCGGATGCTGGCGACACAAACGAGGCTCAAGCGTGCGGCTCAAACCGTTGCTGGAGTACCGCATGGCCGGCGCGATCGGCGGGCACGCCCAGCCGGGGCTGTGCAGTTAGGCTCACAGCCTTAGAATGGGTGAGCGAAGCGGAAGCGCAGCAGCCGCCTGGCGGCAGGCGCTCGAAGCGTGGGCCATCCCTCCTGAAATACTCGCCCGAGCTCCAGAGTCGCCGTGGGGATGCCCGAGAGCACTCTTCGAGAGAGCTGCGGCACATGCCCTTGCCACCACCACCGAGAGCCCGTCACGAGCGCGCGCCCGCGAGGCACTGCCACCGGGAGGATCGGTGTTGGATGTCGGCGCTGGCGCAGGCGCGGCCAGCTTGCCGCTCGTTCCGCCCGCGAGGACAGTGTTCGCAGTGGACGTGAGCGATGAGATGCTCCACGCCTTCGTGCAGGGAGCTGAGCGGGTGGGCGCCGAACACCGCGAGATCAAAGGCCAGTGGCCGGATACGGAGATAGAAGCGCCGGTGACGGACGTTGCGGTCTGCCACCACGTCGCCTACAACGTCGCGAACCTGGCCGGACTTTTCGGCGCCCTCGACCGCCACGCAAGACGGAGGGTCGTGGTGGAGCTGACAGAGCGGCACCCCCAAAGCGACCTCAACGATTTGTGGAAGCAGATCCACGGCATCGACAGACCGAGCGTGCCTACCGCAGACGACGCTGCCGCTGTCGCGGCGGAACTCGGGTTCGACGTCCAATTGGAGCGCTTCGAGCAAACGGCCCTCTGGCACGGCTCGGAGCGCGACGAGCGTGTCGCGTTCGCGCGACGGCGTTTGTGCGTCGGATCGGAATACGACCCCTTCATCAGCGAGTGGCTCGCCCGCTCCGGCGAAGAAGTACAGAACCGCAAGCTGGTCACCCTCTGGTGGGACAGCAGGTCCTGGCAGGGCGACTCATGACATGCGGGCGGTCTCACTCTGCGCAACCGCTGCGCAGGATCCGCTTGACCAGAACTCATTTCTAGAAAAAGATTCGAACATGCGTGAATTCGTCCATCCCGCCATCAACGCGCTTCGCGACGCCGGTCCCGAGCTGAAGGCGCAGGCCGCCGTCAACACCGAGGAACGCCGACTGTCGGACGCCACGGCGAAGATCCTCCGGGACACGGGCGCCATGCGCCTGGTTCAGCCGGCACGCTACGGAGGCCTGGAAGCCGACCCGAGAGTGTTCGTCGAGGCGATGATGCTGGCGTCTCAGTTCGACGGCGCTGCCGGGTGGGTCCTCGGAGTGGTAGGGGTTCACAACTGGCACATCGGCCTCTACGCCGACGAGGTGCAGAAGGAAGTCTGGGGTGATGACCACGACACCTGGGTCAGCTCCTCCTACAACTACGTCGGCAAGGCCAGCCGCGTGCAAGGGGGCTTCAGGCTCACGGGACGCTGGTCCTTCTCCTCGGGATGTGAGCATGCCCGATGGGTGTTCGTCGGTGGATTCGTATTCGACGACGAAGGTCGCCCTCTGGAGATGCGCCACTTCCTCCTCCCGCGCCAGGACTACGAGATCGTTGACGTGTGGCACGTCGCCGGGCTGTGCGGCTCCGGAAGCAACGACATCGTCGTCGACGGCGCCTTCGTCCCCGATGCGAGGAGCATGAGCTGGCCCGACCTCAAGGCACACAATTGTCCCGGGACCGAGGTGAACCGGTCCGCGCTGTTCCGGGTGCCGTGGGGATCCATGTTCCTCAACGCGGTGACAGCACCCCTCGTCGGGATGGCCCGGGGGATGCTCGACGAGTCGGTCGCCCTGGTCAAGCAGCGGGTGAGCGGATACGTCCCGCCCGGACCCTCCACGGGGCCTTTCGACGCCAAGCGCATATGGCCGGCTGTCACGATGGCGAGGCTGGCCGAGGCCTCGGCTGAGGTGGACGCGGCAAGAGTGCAGATGCTCGACAACCTCGGCGACGTCTACTCCTACGCCGAGACGGGCGAAGAGGTGCCCCTGGACGTTCGCGCCCGTGCCCGGCGGGACCAGGTGATGGCGGCCAAGAGGGCGACAGACGCCGCCAACTCAATCTTCTCGCTCGCCGGCGGGCGGGGTCTGTCCTTGAAGAGCCCCATTCAGCGGTTGTGGAGGGACGCCCAGGCCGGTGCTCACCACGTAGTGAACGGCGCCGACCAGGCCCTCACTTCTTACGGCGCGTTCCTGATCGGTGAGGAGATCGAAGATCAGCTGGTCTGAGCGCCTCCCAAGCCGTGCCCGACAGCTCGAGAGAGGCGGAGCGAACCGCCGCCTGCGACGGCACGCCCCGGTACAGGGCGGAACGAACCCAGTGGTGCACAGGCCCGATGAGCACCGCGGTGACCGTCTCGAAGGGGAGCTTGCGTAGCTCGCCGCCGGCCATCCGTTTGTCGAGCCATCCCTTCACGACGGCCAGGAACTCGGCGTTCTCGTCGAGAAGCTCGGCGGCGACGTCGTCCGAGCGGTAGCCGGCGAATGGATGCTGCAGCAGGAAGGTCGCCGGGCGGGGATGCCTGACGAGCCAGCGGAGGTGATAGTCGACAGTATCTTTGATCCCGAGTTCAGCACGAGGGTCCGCCGCGAGGATGGCTCCGGCACCGGACTGATAATCGTTGAGCAGGCTGTAATGCAGGGTCGCCAGCAGGAGATCCTTGGATCCGAAGTGATGGTAGAGGGTGCCGACGCTCACGCCGGCACGGGCGCACACCTTTTGGACGAACATTCCGGACTCGCCGGTCTCCACTATCGTGTCGAGGGCAGCCGCGAGGATGTCCGCCCGGCGGCGTAAGGTCTTGCGGGTTCGCCCCCCGGCGGTGACCATTAGAAAAATATTCTAGTTGGGTGCCGTGGCAGGCACTTCCGGTTGGGGCAAGATGCAGATGTGACTCCCGGAGGACGACGAGGTCCGCGTCGCGCGCCAGCGCATCGCCGACCGACACACCAAGATTTTGTCCGCAGGCGCCTGGCGGTGCTGGGTGCGACGGCCCTGGCGGTCGTCGTCGTTGCTGCGGTGCTCACCAACGACTCGTCGAAGGGGTCCCCCAAGGCGAAGACAGCAGGTACCGTCGCCAAGACCAGCCATCCCCCTCAGCTGCAGGTCAGCATCGCCTCGTGGCAGCTCCCGTCCCCGCTGTCGAGGACGGTAGCCCTCTCCGTGGACGGAAACATCGACGTCTTCGGAGGACTCACCGGTACCGGCAACTCGACGACCGGTGCCGTCGTGCAGATAGATCCGGCGAACGGCCACAGCCAGAACGTCGCCACCCTGCCCGTGCCGGTGCACGACGCCGCGGGTGCCGCGATCGGGAGTCGCTACTTCGTGTTCGGGGGAGGGACGACCGCGCTGACGGAATCGGTGCAGTCCTTTTCGCCGGACAGCGCCGCGGGATCGCCTGCGATGTCGGTGGCCGGCCAGCTTCCCGCGAAGCGCGCGGACCTTGCGACAGCTACCGGGCCTGATGGCACCGTCTACATCGCCGGCGGCTACGACGGGGCGAGCTTTTCGCCGGACGTGCTGTCCACGCGCAACGGGACGTCTTTCTCCGTAATTGGAAGGTTGCCGGTCCCGGTCCGCTACCCCGCCGTCGCTGTCACGGCAGGAAAGCTCTGGGTCCTCGGCGGTGAAGCCGCCGGCGGCGGAGAGAGCGACGCCATCCAGACCATCGACCTCAAGACACACGCGGCCACCGTCGCCGCCCATCTCCCGCGGCCCATCTCGCACGCTTCGGCCGCGACTCTCGGCGGCACCGTCTATCTCTTCGGCGGCCGCTCGGGCGGCAACGCACTCGACACCGTCTACAAGCTCGACCCGGTAAAGGCGACTTTTTCGCAAGCAGGCAGTATTCCGCTCCCGATGTCGGACATGTCCGCCGTCGCGTTCGGCGAGACCGTCTACCTCGTCGGCGGGGAAGGCCAGCTCGCCCAACCAGGGCAGTCGGTCATCGTCGCCCGGATGTCCTCTACGACGCCGGCGGCCGCTGCGACGGGGGCAGCTCCCTTCTCCGGCGACCTGTTGATCGCCGATCGCGGCAACGACAGGCTGCTGCTCGTCACGGCCGACAAGAAGGTCCTCTGGGTCTTCCCGAGCCTCCTGCACCCCGCTCCGCCTCAGGGTTTCTACTTCCCCGACGACGCTTTCTTCGCCAAGCACGGCACAGCCATCATCACCAACCAGGAGGACCAGAACACGATCCTCGAGATCGCATACCCGTCCGGGCAGGTCATCGGCAGCTATGGGCACCCGAACCAGCCGGGCAGCTCTCCCGGGTACCTCAACCAGCCCGACGACGCCTACCTGTTGGCCGACGGCAAGATAACGGTCGCGGACGCCAAGAACTGCAGGATCCTGTTCATCAACTCCAACTTCACCTACCTGTCGAGCATCGGCCATACCGGGCGCTGCCAGCACGACATTCCCAACGACGTTGCCTATCCCAACGGCGATACCCCCCTGCAGGACGGCAACTTCCTCGTCTCGGAGATCAACGGCTCCTATATCGACGAGGTGACCATGTCGGGGCAGGTCGTGTGGTCGGTCAAACTGCCGATGATCGGATACGTATCCGATCCCCAGCAGCTGGGGCCCGACCTCTACCTGGTTGCCGACTACTCGAGGCCCGGTGGCATCTACGAGTTCACCCGAGAGGGCCAGATCGTCTGGAGCTACAAGGTCGCCTCCGGCGAGGGCATGCTCGACCACCCCAGTCTCGCCGAGCGCTTGCCCACTGGACTCATCTGTGCCAACGACGACTACCGCGACAGGGTGGTCTGTATCAACCCAACCACCAAGCAGATCGTCTGGCAGTACGGCGACACTGACTCACCCGGCACCGCGCCGGGGATGCTCAAGATCCCCGATGGGTTCGATCTTCTCGCGCCCGACAAGAGCACTCCGACGCACCCGTTCACCGGGTGATTGTCGCCCCGCCGTGAAGGCGTCCAACAGCGGCTAGGGAGCGGGAACGGTCGTCACGAGCCGCGCGCGGACCAGCGGCTCGAAATGCTCGAGGGGCTCGCTCCTGTACTCGGAATCGAACGCCGTCTGGTCGTACTTGGCGCAGAACTCCTCGGTGTACCCGAAGTACGGCGAGTCTCGGTACTGCTCGCGGGTGTTGCGGTCCAGCCCTATGTGATGCCAGAAGTAGTAGCCCTGGAAGATGCCGTGCTTCTCGACCATCCAGTGGTTGGCTTCCGAGACGAACGGCTTGAGGATGTCAGCCGCTATGGAGGGGTGGTTGAACGGGGAGAGCGTGTCGCCGATGTCGTGCAACAGTGCGCAGAGGACGTACTCCTCGTCGCGGCCGTCTCGTTCGGCTCTGGTCGCCGTCTGGAGGGAGTGCTCGAGGCGGTCGACAGGGAACCCGCCGTGGTCGCTCTTGAGATCCCGCAGGAGCATGAGTACCCGGTCGGGCACGAAGCTCTGGGTCACGTTGAGGTGCGGCGAGATGAGCGCCCAGTCCTCCGCGGTGGACTCCTCGAAGGTCTTGAACTTGGCGCGAGGGGCCGAAGTGGTCATGGGTTCGAGGGTACCCCTCGGCCGACCTAAAGAGGTAGAGGCCGCTCAGGCCGGGATCAGCCGCGCCACCAAGCCAGTTTCGACGTCGTAGCGCCACCCCTCGACGGTCGTGCCGGGCGGCAGGCCCCGGCACGAGCGGACGGCTTCCACGTCGTCCACAAGCGCCACATCCGGGTCAGGCATGGACAGCCACGACCAGCCGTTGGTGGCGTCCCGCTGTTGTTGGGACATGGCGTCGGGAACGCTTGCATCGTCGGTACCAGCGAGAGCGCATTTGGTGTGATGCATGACAGCGATCTCTTTCACGCCGAGGAACGTGGCTGCGAGCACCATCGACCGCAGCACGTCGGGGGTAACCCGGCCGCCGGCGTTGCGCAGGATCTTCGCGTCCCCCACCGACAGCCCGAGGATGGATAGTGGGTCGATCCGGGTGTCCATGCAGGTCAGAACGCAGAAGGCCTTGACCGCCCGCGCCTCCATACCGTCGTGAGTGAAACGTGAGGCGTAACCGGCGTTGGCGGCAAGCAACTCGTCGAACATGACCTAGAGCCTTGCAAAACGACAGCCGCGCGCGTAACGCACCGGGGCTGTCCGCCACGATCCAGGCCCGGACCCGCTACGGAATGTCCCAGCAGCTGATCGAGAGTCAGCGCTCGAAGCGCTGATCCGGCCCGTTCGGACTGGGCGGCCGGTGCTAGATGGTGAAGGCGAGGTTGGACACGACTCGCCTTCCGAGCTCGTCGTCACCGGCGATCTCCACACCACCGAGGTCGCCGGATGGGGTACCGCCGAGCAGCCCTCCGGGGTCGACCCGCCCGCACGCCAGGCGGGTGAAGGCGCTCGACGAAAGCACGAGCGTCGTGGCCGGCCCGCCGGTGTCGGGCAAGGTCCGGACCACCTTGGCGCGGCCGTCGACCACGGCGACGTTCAGCTCGCGCTGCACCGGGCCGGTGAGGCGGAAGGTGACCGACTGGCCGGCCGCGAGGCCGACCTTCTTGCCGACCACGAAACCCAGCGCCCGCACGATCTCGTCGACCGATTGCTCTGCCACAGCGCCTGACTCGTGGCCGGGGCGGCCGACGGCGTCACGGATGTCCTGCTCGTGCACCCAGCAGTCGAAAACCCTGATCTGCATGAACCGGCGGTAGTCGGCCTTGCCTACCGGGGTCCACGATTCGGTGGCGAAGTCTTCCTCGCTCATGGCGGCAAGCGCTGCGCGCCTCTCCTTGGTCACGTCGGCGAAATCCGCCAGGACCTCCTTGCGGGCGCGGCCGGCGAGCGCTGCGACCCAGACCTCGTTGAAACCGCCGATGTCGTTGCGCACGTGTTCGGGCCTGCCCGGGTCGACTTCCGGGTTGGGCCTGCCGAGCAGCATCGACTCGGTTCCGATCATGTGCGCGTACTGGGCGGCGACGGTCCAGCCGGGGCAGGGAGTCGGTCGCTGCCAGTCCGCATCGTCGATCTCGTCACCGAGTGCGAGTAACGAGTCCCATTCCTCCGAAAGCTGCGCGGTCAGGTCCGTCCCGCTGCTGCCGGCGACGATCCCCGGTGCGCCACTCGCTTCGGCCATTCAGGCCACCGGCCTTTCGATAGTGCGCCAGTCGCGCGCCTCGATGTAGGGGGTGAAGCTGGCGCCGATGTGGTCCCAGTCGGCGGCGGTCTTCGGGCGTCTCAGCTCGTAGAGGTGCGGGAACTCGGTCCAACCGGCGACCAGGTCCCACAGGCGGCCGGCCTCCTCGCCCCGCGGCGCCGGAGTCACCACCGGCCCGAAGAGGGCGGTCCGCTGAGTACCCGCTTGAAGTACGAGGGTGGGCACGCCGAAGCCGCCGAGGGCGACAGCGGCTTCGTGATCGGCCCGAACGTCGTCGTGGGTCGTCTCGTCGGCGAGCGCCGCGTCGACGAGACCGGGTTCGACGCCGATCTCGGTGAGGACTGCCGCGACCCCCTCCGGGGTGTGGACCTTCACGCCGTCCTCGTGGAGGGCTCTGCCGGCGGCGGCGTAGAAGCGGTCGACAGCGTCATTGCCGTCCAGCCCGCCGGCGCCTCGGCGGAGCAGCGCCGCGACCCGCATCATCGACCAGCCGTACGACCAGTTGCGCTCCCAGGGGTGCTTCTTGCCGTCCTCGCGGTTCACCTCCTCCAACGAGAAGAACCGCCACGTGACCTGGATGTCGCGGACCCGCGCCGCCTCGCGGATCCACTTGCTCGTCTGGTAAGCCCAGGGGCACATGACGTCGAAGTGGAAGTCGACGTTCATCGGGCCAGACCCTACGCCGGCCGCGGGTGCTACTTGCCCGCCCAGTTCGGCGGGCGCTTCTCGATGAAAGCGGTGAGCCCTTCCTTCATGTCCTCACTGCTCATCGCTCTCACCATCGCCTCGCTGGAAAGGCGCCAGCCGGCGTCCTCGTCCTCGGTCATCGCCGCGTACACGACCTTCCGCGACTCCCGGACGGCCACCGGGGCGTTCGCCTCCACGCGGGCGGCAAGCTCCTTGGCCTTGGCAAGCGCTTCGCCGGGTTCGCAGAGCACGTTGACCAGCCCGAACTGGTAGGCCCGCTCGGCGTCGATGGGGTCTCCGGTCAGGGTGAGCTCCATGGCGATGTTGAACGGGAGCTTGCGCGGCAGGCGGAAGAGACCGCCGCCGGCGGCCACGAGACATCTCTTGACTTCTGGGATGCCGAACCTCGCGCTCGTCGAAGCGACGATCAGGTCGCACGCGAGGGTGATCTCCGTGCCGCCGGCGAGAGCCGGGCCGTCCACCGCCGCGATGATCGGCTTAGAGCGCTCGCGACGGGTGATCCCGGCGAACCCGCCCCGTTTGGTCTGCAGGTCGCCGGCGCGTCCCGCGTTGATCTCCTTGAGATCGGCGCCGGCGCTGAACACCGGGGGCACACCCGTGAGGATGCCCAGCCACAACGAGTCGTCGCCTTCGATCTTGTCGATGGCTTCTTCGATGCCTTTGGCGACCTCGCCGTTGACGGCGTTACGCGCGTCAGGCCGGTTGATGGTGATGATCCCTATGTGACCTTCGGTTTCGAACTCGACGATTGCCATGCCAGCGCCCGCTTACTTCGGCTGCAGGCGCGCAGCGCCGTCGATGCGGATGGTCTCGCCGTTCATGTAGCTGTTCGTCACCAGCTCGACGGCAAGGCTTGCGAACTCCTCCGGCTTGCCCAGGCGGTCGGGGAAGACTACGTCCTTCTTCAGCTTCTCCTTGAAGGCCTCGGACCCCTCACCACTGCCGTAGATCGGCGTGTCGATGAGGCCCGGTGCGATCGTGTTGACGCGGATCCCGACGACCCCTAGGTCACGGGCAATCGGAAGCGTCATGCCGACGACGCCGCCTTTCGAAGCCGAGTATGCGGCCTGGCCGATCTGGCCGTCGAAAGCTGCGAGCGACGCAGTGTTGACGATGGCGCCCCGCTCGCCGTCCGCGAGGGGTTCGTTCTGGCTCATGGCCGTCGCCGCGAGGCGGATGCAGTTGAACGTGCCGACGAGGTTGATGCCGATCACCTTGATGAAAGCGTCCAGGTTGTGGGCCGAGTCGTAGCTCCCGTCCTTGCCGATGGTGCGGGTTGCCCATCCCACGCCGGCACAGTTGACGAGAGCCCGCAGCGGGCCCATGTCCTTGGCGGCTTCGACCGCGGCGATCACCTCGTCGGTGTTGGTGACGTCGGCACGCACGAAGACGCCGCCGACTTCCTTGGCAAGCTCCTCACCCTTGGCGTCGTTCATGTCCAGCACCACACAGCGGGCACCCCGCTGGGTCAGCAGGCGCACCGTCGCCTCGCCGAGCCCAGAGGCGCCGCCGGTGACGATCGCGGAGGCTCCGTTGATTTCCATGACGCGAAGGCTAGGCGAGGGCCGCTGTCGCGTAACAATCCCGCGGACCGGCCGGGGTAGGTTGGCGTCGCATGCTGGTGCCTTGGACCTGGGCGGCGATCGCCGCAGGTGTGCTGGCCTGCATCGGCTTGGGCTTGCGCGTCGCCAAGAGGGCGCCGCGGCGAGCAGACCTGGCGAGCGAGACCGCGATCGTGCTGGGCCTGTACGCGCTCTGGCAGGAGGGAGGCAACCTGGCCGTTCAGCACGTCCAGGGTGCCGTCTCGAACGCCCGCTCGCTCTGGCACCTGGAGCGGGCGGTCCACCTACCGAACGAGGTCGCCGTCCAGCACCTGATCCTCCCCCACCCTCTGCTCGTGGAGGCGGTCAACGGGTTCTACGACATCGCCCACGTTCCCGCGCTCATCGCGTTCTTGATTTGGATGTACTTCCGCCACCGGGATGTCTACGCCCGGTGGCGAACCATCGGCGCCATCCTCACCGGGGCCTGCCTGTTGATCCAGATGATCCCCGTCGCGCCCCCGCGGCTCCTGCCCCAGCTGGGATTCGTGGACACGGCGATGCGCTACCACGAGTCCGTCTACGCCCCCGGCGGGATAGGCGACGCGACACAGCTCGCGGCGATGCCGTCGGTGCACATGGCCTGGTCGTTGTTCATCGCCGTGGCTGTCGTCTGCGTGAGCACTAGCCGGTGGCGCTGGCTGATCGTCGCCCATCCGGCCGCGACCCTCTTCGCCGTCGTATCGACTGCCAACCACTGGTGGATGGACGGGATCGTGGCCGCCGCCATGTTGCCGCTGTCTGTGGCGCTGTACGCCGGGTCACGAGCAGCGCTACGTCAGCTGACGATGCCCCTTTCGAGCAGAGCCTCTGCGATCTGGACGGCGTTCAGGGCCGCTCCCTTGCGGAGGTTGTCGCCCGAGACAAACAGCGTGAGCCCCCGGCCCGACGGGTCGCTGTAATCGGGGCGGACCCTGCCAACCAGACAGGTGTCGCCGCCGGCGGACTGGAGCGGGGTGGGAACGTCGAGGACCTCGACACCCGCCGCGCTGCCGAGAAGCTGCAGCGCGCGCTCGGCCGTGATGGCCTGCTCGAAGGTGAGGTTCAGCGCGAGCGAGTGACCCGTGAACACGGGGACCCGGACACACGTGACCGACACCGCGAGGTCCGGGACTCCCAGGATCTTCTGGCTCTCTTCCCGGAACTTGAGCTCCTCGCTGGTTTCGTCCCCGGCGAAGCTGCCGGCGTGCGGCAGTACGTTGAACGCGAGCGGCCCGGGGAACACCTTCGCCGGCGGGTAAGAGAGCGCCTCGCCGTCAAGAGCGAGCGCTGCAGCCTTCTCTCCGATGGCACGGACCTGCTCGTCCAACTCGGCCGTCCCGGCGAGGCCCGCGCCCGACGCCGCCTGGTAAGTGGAGGCAACGACACGCCTCAGACCAGCCTCGGCGTGCAACGGCGCGAGGACCGGCATGCACACCATGGTCGTGCAATTCGGGTTGGCGACTATCCCCTTGGGTATGCGGTCGAGTTCGTGCGCGTTGACCTCTGGAACCACGAGAGGGCAGTCGGGGTCCATGCGCCACGCCTTCGAGTTGTCGATGACGATTGCTCCCGCGCCGGCCACTCTTTCCCCGTATTCCTTCGACGCATCTGCTCCCATGGAGAAAAGAGCGACGTCCACGCCGGCATGGTCCGCGGTTGCCACGTCCTCGACCGTGATGCCGTCGATTACACGGCCGGCGGAGCGCGAGCTCGCGAACAGACGCAGGCCGCTGTGCGGGAAGCGGCGCTGCTCCAGCACGGCCCGCATCACCGTCCCGACCTGTCCGGTCGCGCCGTAGATCCCTACCGTCGGCATCTCACTCGCCCTCCAGCTTGAACGCCCGGTGCAGCGCCACGACCGCCTTCTCCGCGACCTCCGAGCGCACGACGCACGTGAGCCGGATCGACGACGTCGAGATCATCTCGATGTTGATGCCCTCCGCGGCCAGGACCTCGAACATGGTCGCCGAGACACCGGGGTGGGTCTTCATGCCAGCGCCGATGATCGACACCGTCGCGACGTCGGGATCCGCGAGGACGTCGGCCGCGCCGATCTCACCTTGCAGACTCCGGCACACGTCGGTGGCAGCGCTCAGATCCTCGTGGGGGACGGTGAAGGAGATGTCGGTAGTGCCTTGAAGCGACACGTTCTGCTCGATCATGTCCACGTTGATCGACCTGTCGGCGAGCGCGCGAAACAGCCGCGCAGCGATACCCGGCTTGTCCGGCACGCCGGTCACGGTCAGCTTCGCCTCGGAACTATCGGATACGACAGCCGAGATGATCGCCTGCTCCATATCGGGGTCTTCCTCCTCGATCCAGGTCCCGGGCTCCCACGTGAACGCCGACCGCACGTGCAGGCGGACGCCGTGGTTGCGAGCGAACTCCACAGAGCGCATCGCAGGCTTGGGGCAGCCTGCCGCGCACATCTCCAGCATCTCCTCGAAGCTGACCCGCTTGAGCCGGCGCGCCTCGGGGACAACCCGGGGATCCGCTGTGAACACGCCTGACACGTCTGTGTAGATCTCGCACGCGTCAGCCTGCAGCGCCTGCGCGAGGGCGACGGCTGTCGTGTCCGTCCCGCCACGTCCTAAGAAGGTGACGTCACGGTCGGTCGAGACGCCTTGGGCGCCTCCCACCACAGGCACCCGCCCGTTGGCGAGCGTCTCTCGCAGCCGGTCGGCGCGCACGTCGACGATCTTCGCCCTGGTGTGGTCGGTGTCGGTGATGATCCCCGCCTGGCTGCCCGTGAAGCTGTCGGAGGGGATCCCGGCGTCGTGGAGGGCCATGCACAGGAGCGCCATCGCCTTGCGCTCGCCTGCCGTGATCAGCATGTCCATTTCGCGCCCCGGGTGGGTCCCCGACACCTGCGCGGCAAGGTGCAGCAAATCGTCGGTCTCGCTGCCCATGGCGGAAACCGCCACCACGACCTGGTTGCCCCGCTTGACGGTACGTGCGACGTAGTCGGCCACGTTGCGCATCCGCTCGGCGTCGCCCACAGACGTCCCGCCGAACTTCATCACCAACAGGGCCACGACCCTCAAGGGTACCAGTGGGGTGGTGGCGGCCCCCGGCGGTTTGGGGCGGCGGCCGCGGCTAGGCCTGTTGGCGCCGCGGCTAGCTTTGTGCGCCGTGCCTACCGACAAAAGAGCCCGCCAGCGCGCAGGGCGCGCAGCGCGCATGGCCGAACTTCAGCGCGCACAAAAGAGGCGCAGCCGCATCCGGCGCGGTGTGATCATCGGTGTCGTGGTGGCCGTGGCAGTCGGCCTGGCCGTGTACACCGGCACGCGGGGCGGTTCGTCGAAGAAGGTCAACACGGGTACCGGCACCTCGACGACGGCTCCCGGCACGACCACTCCCGGGACCGCTTCCACCGTCCCGTTGGGCACCGGCCTGGCCGTCCGGACGGCCCCGGCGGTCAGCGCCAACTGCTCTACGCCGGCCGGAGGCGCGACAGGATCAGGCGCCGCGACGGCATCCGGCAACGGTGTGTCGATCGTGCCGGCGCCGGCCCACGTGCCGTTCCCGAACCTCGACGGGTCATCGCCCCGCTACACCAAGTTCTCCTCCGCCCCGCCGTTCTGCATCGATCCGACGAAGACCTACAACGCGACTGTCAAGACCGACGCGGGCAGCTTCGTCATCGAGCTTCTGCCCAAGTACGCGCCGGTCACGGTCAACAACTTCGTCTTCCTCGCCGGCTACCACTTCTACGACGGGATCGTGTTCCACCGGGTCATCCCTGGCTTCATGGACCAAGTCGGTGACCCGACGGCGACGGGGAGCAGCGGCCCGGGGTACTCGTTTGCGGACGAGCTGCCGTCGGCCAGCTCTGCTTACGGCACGGGTATCGTCGCCATGGCCAACAGCGGCCCGAACACGAACGGATCGCAGTTCTTCATCGTCGTCCCGGGCGGAGGTTCGGGGCTGTCACCGTCGTACAGCGTTTTCGGCCAGGTGACGTCGGGCATGGACGTGGTCGAGAAGATCAATTCCGACGGGTCCCAGGCGGGCACGCCGGCGAAGTACCACAAGATCCTGTCCGTCAGCATCACCGCCTCCTAGGAGCGTTCACTTTGGCTTCAACCACCCCGTGCCCCTCCCCCGAAGGGTCGAGCCCCAAGCAGCAGCAGTTCGACGGCCCGCCGCCGATGTGCATAGACGCCTCGAAGCGCTACAGCGCGCAGATGGTCACGTCGAAGGGCGCCATGACGATCGCTCTCGACCCCATCGCCGCTCCGCAGACCGTCAACAACTTCGTCTTCCTCGCCCGCTACCACTACTTCGAAGGGATCGTCTTCCACCGGATCATCCCCGGGTTCGTCCTGCAGGGTGGCGACCCGACAGGTACCGGTCGCGGCGGACCCGGTTACCGGTTCGCCGACGAGCTGCCACCGCCGGGACGCTACGAGCTGGGATCGCTGGCGATGGCCAACGCCGGTCCGGACACCAACGGGAGCCAGTTCTTCGTCATCAGCGGGGCGTCAGGGGTGCGGCTGCCTCCGCAGTACTCGTTGTTCGGCAAGGTGGTCGCAGGGCTGGACGTCGTCGCGGCGATCGACGCTGTGGGGACCCAGTCCGGGACACCAACCGAGACCGTCACCATCGACTCGGTGACGATCACCGAGTCCGAATAAGCCTCTGCCCGCCGGGCCGCGAGTACTAGCGGTTCCTGAGGACCTCCAGGCCCGCCGGCTTCCCGTCCACGTACACGGTCACACCGCCGGCGCCGGCGGTGCGCCACGACCCGTCACCGTCGCGGATCAAGGCAGTGCGCTCATCGATCGCTGCAATCCGCAGGTGGCCCGTGGCGAGCTGCACCGTGCGGTTGGCCTTCTCCTCGGACCAGGTGTCGTAATGGGGCAGGACCGCCAGTTGCGGGATGAGCCCGAGCCCCAGTGTCAGCGCACCCCCGCGTGGATCGACCATCGGATCCCCCAACACCATCGCGCCGGCGCTCGACCCGGCCACTACAGCACCGGAGTGCCAGGCGCCGACGAGCGCCGACCAGGCCGGCGTGTCCTTGAGGACCGAGCGAAGGTGCATTGGCGAGCCGCCCGACAGGTAGATGAACCTGGCGCCGGCGACGATCTTCACCTGGTCGTCGTCGACAGCGTCGGACCGGGACAGGATCATCGCCGGGCGGACCGTCGCGCCGAATTCGGCGAACCAGGCGGCCGCCTTATCGACGGCCCTTTGCGGGTGCTCATAAGCGGCGGCGGTCGGGAGCACGACCACTTCGGATTTGCCCGACTGCTCCCAGAGATCGCGGTCGAAGTCGCAGCCGGGGGTCCATTCTCCGCCGCCCACCAGCGCCAGCGTGCCGGGTGTGAGACTGGTGCCGGTGGGGTCGTCCGTACCGGTGGGGTCGTCGGCGCCGGGGTCGCCGTGGTCCGCTTCGCTCATCGCCGGTCACCGTAGCGGGCCGCCGCCGGCGCCTCGGCGGTTGCGCGGGGACTGACGGGGCTGAGGGGTGCACCGGGGCTGACGGGTGCGCCGGCAAAGGCAGGCGCACCCGTCTGATTCCCGCGGGGGTGGCAGACCCCTTCTCCGCGTAGGCCACTGTAGCGGGGGTTGGCGGTTTCGGCACCCGGTGCATCCGATGGGAGAATGTCGCCGTGACCACACCCTCGAATGACGCCGCCGGCGCCCGGCTGACCCAGCCGGACCGGCCCTGGGTGATGCGCACCTACTCCGGGCACTCCACCGCAAAAGCCTCGAACGAGCTCTACCGGACGAACCTGGCGAAGGGCCAGACCGGCCTGTCCATCGCCTTCGACCTGCCGACCCAGACCGGTTACGACCCGGACGCGCCGGAAGCTCGCGGCGAGGTCGGAAAGGTCGGCGTGCCCGTGGTGCACAAGGGCCACATGGCCGAACTGCTGGAGGGGATACCTCTCGAGCAGATGAATACCTCGATGACGATCAACGCCACAGCAGCCTGGCTGCTCGGCCTCTACGTCGCCTGCGCCGACGACACCGGCGCGCCACGCGCCGCCCTCACCGGCACCACGCAAAACGACATCGTCAAGGAATACCTCTCCCGCGGCACCTACATATTCCCGCCGGCGCCGAGCCGGCGCCTGACCGTCGACACGATCGCGTGGGCGGTGCGCAACCTCCCCAAGTGGAACCCGATCAACGTGTGCAGCTACCACCTTCAAGAAGCTGGTGCCACACCTGTCCAGGAGTTGGCGTTCGCGCTGGCGACGGCGGTGGGCGTGGTCGACGCAGTGCGCGATTCCAAGCAGCTGGAAGAAGACGAACTGCCGGCCGTGGTGGGACGGATCTCTTTCTTCTGCAACGCAGGCATCCGCTTCGTCGAGGAGACGTGCAAGATGCGCGCGTTCACCCGCATGTGGGACCGCATCTGCCTGGAGCGCTGGGGAGTCGACGATCCGAAGCTTCGCCGTTTCCGCTACGGGGTCCAGGTGAACTCGCTCGGGCTCACCGAGCAGCAACCCGAGAACAACGTCCCCCGTATCGCCCTCGAAGCCCTCGGTGTCATCCTGTCCCGCGATGCCCGGGCACGCGCGATTCAGCTCCCCGCGTGGAACGAGGCGCTCGGGCTGCCGCATCCCTGGGACCAGCAGTGGTCCCTGCGGATCCAGCAGATCCTCGCCTTCGAGACGGACCTGCTCGAGTACCCGGACCTCCTCGACGGTTCACACGTGGTCGAGGCGCGTACAACGGAGCTGATCGAGGCTGCGTCGGAGGAGCTTTCCGCGATCCTCGGTGACGGCGGCGCCTTCGAATCGATCGAGCGGATGAAGTCCGCGCTCGTGGTGAGCCAGTCGGAGCGGACACGGCGAATCGAATCCGGCGATGCGATCGTAGTTGGTGTCAACCGTTTCACCACGTCCGAGCCGTCGCCGCTTGACGTCGAAGGGGCCGTGCTGCGGGTCGATCCCGCTGTGGAAGCCGAGCTGGTCGAGGACGTGGTCAGGTGGAGGAAAGAGAGGGACGGGAGCGCGGTGCAAGCGGCCCTTGACGAGTTACGCCGAGCGGCTGAGAGCCCGGGCGTCAATGTGATGCCGGCGACGATCCAGCTCGCACACGCCCGCGGGACCACCGGCGAGTGGGCGACCGCGTTGCGGGAGGTGTGGGGCGAGTACCGGGCGCCGACGGGCGTGGGGAGGGCGGCCGTGGCACGTGACGACGGTTTCACCACAGCCCGCTCGCGGGTGGGAGCCGTCACGGCGCGGCGCGGAGCCCCGCCGCGGTTGCTGGTGGCGAAGCCCGGCCTCGACGGCCACAGCAACGGCGCGGAGCAGATCGCCGTGGCAGCCCGTGACGCCGGCTTCGAGGTGGTGTACCAGGGGATCCGCCAGACGCCGGCGCAGATCGCCGCAGTTGCGCGCGACGAGGACGTGGACGTGGTGGGCCTTTCGATCCTGTCAGGCAGCCACCTGGAGTTGGTTCGCGAGGTGATGGGCGGCCTGCGCGACGCCGGCGTGTCGGTGCCCGTCGTGGTCGGGGGGATCATCCCTCCCGGTGACGAGGCGGAGCTGCGGGCGGCCGGTGTGGCTGCGGTGTACACACCGAAGGACTTCGAGCTGGGTCGAATAGTCGCCGAGCTGGCTGGGCTCGTCTGAAACGATCGGACGGGTGGGTCCCCTCTTCTCTGTCCACTTCTCCCGCTTGGAGCGCGCCGTAAGCGGACAGGGCTCGCGCCGGCCTGGCGGTTCGGCGTGAACTCTGTACCCTCATGACTCAAGCGAGCGCGGCGGCGAGGTCGCGGCGAGCGTCCTCGAGGTGCTTGCGGACCGTGCCGCCGGCGATGCCAAGCGCCTCGGCCGCTTCGCGGACGGGCAGACCGACCACGAGGCACATGACAGCGCACGACCGCCGGCGGGGCGGCATCGCGGCGAGGGCCGCCTCGATCGCGACGGATGATGCGGCGGCGGATCCGGTCGGGTCGGGCGGGTTGCGCTCAGCGGTAGCGGGTGGCCGGCGGGCAGCCTTGCGCTGGGCCTTGGCCAGGAGACGGAACCCCGCGGTGTACACATAGCCGGTGGGGTTCGGGCCGCGGCTGACCCGGCTCCAGTGCACGAGCGCCCTGGCGAAGGCCTCTTGTGCCGCGTCCTCCGCGGCCGCGGAGTCGGCGCCGGCGAGACGGAGGGCGCGGACCAGGCGGTGGTAGTGGCTCTGGTAGCAGTAAACGAAGTCAACCGTTGGCAGGTCCGCGATGGGTTCTCTGGCGGCTCCGGCCGCGGCTGGCGGGTCGGGTGGGAGAACCTGCACCGCCACCATCGTGTCAGCCGGCGGCTTCCTAGCCGCCGGACCCATTGGTGCCGGATCCCGTAGTGCCGGATCCCGTCCTAGGGATGGTCGGGCTGGGGGCACGGGCAGGGGCAGGGGCGGGTGCCGGAGTGGGGCAGGCGACCGCCGCCGAGCCGGAGACACCCGCGCTAGCTGAGCCCGAGCCGACCGTCCCCGAGCCGGCAGAGCCCGAACCGGCAGAGCCCGAGCCGACAGAGCCCTGGGTGGGCGTCACGACCGGCAGCCACTGGACGGGCGTGGTCGCCAAGGAGTGACCGGAGGAGTCGAGCGCGGTCAGGGTCCCTACCGTCTCCTGGGTGACCTTGCCCGACTGGAACCAGGCCGCCGGCGCAGCGAGGACCGCCCATCCCTGAACCGGGGTCATCTCGTCGGTGGCCCCGCCGGTGAAGTCCATGCGGACCTTGCTGACGGCGGAGTTGGTCTGCAGCACAACGACGGCGACCGGGTCGCCCTCGGCGTCGCCCACCACCGTGGTTTGCTCGCTGAGAATCATCGACCCGAGCTGCTGAACCACGAACCCGCTCCCGGCTGTGGCCACCATGTCCGGTGTCGATACCTCGGCTTGGAAGTGGGAGCCGGCCGTCCCGCACTCGGTACTGCCCGCTGAGCTGAGGGGCATCATTAGGGGGGTCGCGACCAGGTAGCCGCGGATATCGATCCCGTTGGCCTGCCGGGTGAACAGACGAGTGAACCTGTTCGGCTCCGGGAGAGCGGCCGACGGCCCGCCGGCGATCTGGGCGCCGCTCGGGGCCTGGGACGATGCGCGGGTGCTCGACCCGGACGCAGGCGAGGTGGCGACGACCTGCCGGGCGGACCCTCCGGTGGTCGACACCGCGTACCCCACCCCCCCACCGGCGGCCACGGCAACCACACCGGCCAGGGCGGCGGCACGCCAGCGCATGCGCCGTCCCGCCCTCGCGACGATCGCGTGAAGGTCGTCGGAGCCGGACACATCCCCATCACCGAGGAGGCCTCCCATCCGCGGATCCACTGGTTGCATACCCTCTATAACCCCCGAGGGCAGCGTTTCGCGTACTAAAGAGGTTCGCGAACCTCTTCAGATGCCGCCACGCTCCACCCAAGGACGCTCGCGGCGAATCGTCGTCGGGCGCGACCACCACCGGCCGGAGAAGCGCCAAGGGCCGGGACGCTCGGGCTCTTGCGCCGCCAGGACCACCGGCCGCGGCCAGGCCATCTCCACCGCCGCCACGATCGCTGCGAGTTCCTCAGGGGAAGGGTCGGCCGCCACTAAAGGGGCACGTTACCGTGCTTGCGCTTCGGCAGCTCCTCCCGCTTGGAGCGCAAAAGGTCGAGCGAACGGGCCAGCACCTTGCGGGTGTCCGCAGGGTCGATCACGTCGTCGACGTAGCCGCGCTCCGCTGCGAGGTACGGGTTGGCGAACTTCTCCGTGTACTCCTCGACCAGCTGCGCGCGGCGGGACGCCGCGTCAGGCGAGGTGGCCAGCTCGCGGCGGTAAACGATGTCCACCGCGCCTTGTGGTCCCATCACCGCCAGCTCCGCGGACGGCCACGCGAACGCGAGGTCGGCGCCGATGGACTTGGAGTTCATGACGACGTAGGCACCGCCGTAAGCCTTGCGGGTGATGATCTGGATGCGGGGAACCGTGGACTCGCAGTAGGCGTAGAGCAGCTTGGCCCCGTGACGGATGATCCCCCCGTACTCCTGGTCGGTTCCGGGCATGAAACCGGGGACGTCGACGAAAGTGACGAGCGGGATGTTGAACGAGTCGCACGTGCGCACGAACCGTGCACCCTTCTCGGAGCTCTCGATGTCGAGCACGCCGGCGAGGTTCTGTGGCTGGTTGCCGACTATGCCCACGACGTGCCCGTCGATGCGGGCGAAGCCGCATACCAGGTTCATCGCCCAAAGCGAGTGGTACTCCACGAAGTCGCCGTCGTCGACGACCGCTGTGATGACCTTCTTCATGTCGTAGGGCTGGTTGGGGCTGGCGGGGATCAAGCCCCGCAGCTCCGGCGTCGAACGCTCGGGGTCGTCGCCGGTCTCGAGGCGCGGCGGCTCCTCCATGTTGTTGGACGGGAGGAAGCCGAGCAGGTAGCGCACCTCGTCGAGGCAGCTCTTCTCGTCGGCCGCGACGAAAGCCGCGACACCCGACTTGGTGGCGTGAGTGAGCGCGCCGCCGAGCTGTTCGAGAGTCACCTCCTCACCGGTCACGGTCTTCACCACGTCCGGGCCGGTGATGAACATCTGGGAGGTGTCGCGCACCATGAAGATGAAGTCGGTCATCGCCGGGCTATAGACGGCGCCGCCGGCGCACGATCCCATGATCACGCTGACCTGGGGGATCACGCCCGACGAGTCGACGTTTCGCTTGAAGATCCCGCCGAAGTAGTGCAGACCTACGACGCCTTCCTGCACGCGCGCGCCGCCGCCGTCGTTGATGCCGATCATCGGCACACCGAGCGAGGTGGCGAGATCCATGATCTTGTGGACCTTCTCGCCGAACACCTCACCGAGGGATCCTCCATTGACGGTGAAGTCCTGGGAGAAGATGCAGACCTTGCGACCGTCGATCGTGCCGAAGCCGGTGATCACACCGTCTGTGTAGGGCCGCTTGTCATCGGGCAGTCCCGGGGCCCTCGTGCGAGCGAGCATGTCGAGCTCCTGGAACGACCCCTCGTCCAGCAGGTAGTCGATCCGCTCCCTCGCCGTCATCTTGCCCTTGGAGTGCTGGCGCTCGATGGCGTGGGGCGGCCCGGCGTGGATGGCCTGCTCCTTGCGGCGGGCCAGTTCCTCGAGGCGTTCGGACATCGGGTGCTCTGACATCGGTCCAAAGGGTACTGCCGGCGCCACCAACGCCCCCATTCGGCGTGGCCGTTCGAGCGGCAAGACTGCCAGGTGTGGCCACTCCCGCAGCTCCGGCGAACAGGCGGGCGGTCGAGCCTCCTCCGACCCGCTGGGAGTTCCCCTCGGACCCTCGCGCGCTCGCCAGGGCAGCTCAACAGAGCGGGGGGGAGGTCGTGGCCGTCGGGGCCGACCTCGAACCGGGAACGCTGCTGGCCGCGTACCGGTCCGGGTTGTTCCCGATGCCGGCGAGGCGCGGTCTTCCTGGCTGGTGGTCACCAGAACCCCGTGGGGTCATCCCGCTGAACGCTGGAGGCTTGAAGGTGTCGCGCTCGCTCCGCAGGTCGTGCGCACATTTCGAGGTCCGCGTCGACACCGCGTTCGAAGAGGTGATCGCTGCGTGCGCCGACAAGCGCCGGCCTGGCAGGTGGATCGACCGTGACATCGTGCGTGCATACACCCGGCTGCACGAATGGGGTTGGGTGCACAGCGTGGAGGCCTGGGATGACAAGGGCGTGCTGGCCGGTGGGCTCTACGGCGTCGCGGTGGGCGGCCTCTTCGCCGGCGAGTCGATGTTCCACCGGCAGACCGACGCGTCGAAGGTCGCTCTGATTCGACTCGTCGAAATTCTGCGCGCAGCGGGCGACGCCGAGCGCCGGCTCCTCGACGTCCAATGGGTGACACCGCATCTCGAGTCGCTCGGGGCGGTAGGCGTGACACGCGAGGAATACCACCGCCGGCTCGAGGTGGCGCTCAGTCTCCCCCAGCCGGAGTGCTTCGGCGGCTAGCCGCAAGACGGTCGGCACGTGCGGCTAGCGAGGCCGAGTCCAAGACACCCGCTGCGAACGCGCCGAACTTGGCGTCGGGGCCCGACCAGAGCAGCTCCGAAACGCCGGATATCACGGGCGGTTCGGTTCTGAGCGTGGCGAGATCCCGAAAGAGCATCGCCAGGCCCCTGGATGCGGCGAGCGTCGCGGCGAGAGTCCCGCCAGCCCGGACATTCACTTTCCATTGGGCCCCCGAATCCGGGATCGACTCGAGATGCCCGTATACAGCGAGCACCGCGGCAGCCGACTTGGCGCCCCAGCCCGGCAGTCCGGGGAATCCGTCGGCGCTGTCGCCGACCAACGCGAGGTAGTCGGGGATCGACGCCGGCGGGACACCGAACTTCGCCACTACACCCTGCTCGTCGATGATGGCTCCCTTGCGCCGGTCGAGCTGCACGACGCGGGTGCCGGTGACGCACTGGGCCAGGTCCTTGTCGGGAGTGCAGACCACCACTTGGTCCACCGTGGGATCCGAAGCAGCTACAGCCGCGGCGGATGCAAGCGCGTCGTCAGCTTCGAGCTCGACCATCGGCCAAACGGCCGCGCCCATCAGGGCGAGCGCCTCCTCCAGTAAGCCGAACTGGCCGAGCAGCAACGGGTCGACGCCGGCGCTCGTCTTGTAGCCCGGCCACATGTCGTTGCGAAACGACTCGATCACATGATCCGTGGCCACCCCCACGTGAGTCGCCCCATCCTCAATCAGGGCCAGCACCGACGAGAGAACTCCGCGGACGGCCGCCACCTCCTGGCCGGCCGAGTTCGCATGCGGCGGCGCTCCGAAGAAATGCCGGAACAGCTCGTAGGTTCCGTCGACGAGATGGACCCTCACGCGCATGGCGGTTCAGCATGGTAGGTCGGTACGGTGCAGCGCAGTGACATGGTTGATATGCGACTACGGGGAGGTGATCAGCCTCCCCCAACCCGCCGGCGACCTGGCGGCCATCGAGGCGGCGGCGGGCGTCCAAGGCGACGGGCAGAGCTTCTGGAAGGCGTACTGGCGACACCGCCCTTCCTACGACCGGGCTGATGTCACCGCGGCCGAATACTGGCGGGCTGTCACCGGCCGCGCGGTCAACTCCGACGCGTTGGAACACCTCGCCCGAGCCGACGTGGGAAGCTGGCTGCATCCCAACCCCGACAGCATCTCTGCTGTTGCCGAGTTAAAGGAGAGAGGCGTGCGGCTGGCCCTTTTCTCCAACGCGCCGGCCGAACTGGCCAGAGAGCTGCAGTCCGCGCCCTGGCTGGGGTCTTTTTCCGAGAAGTTCTTCAGCTGCGACCTGAACGCGGTGAAGCCCGCCCACGACTCGTACCTGGCCGTGCTCGAGTCATTGGGCGCTCACCCGGAAGAGGTCGTGTTCGTCGATGACCGGCCGGCGAACGTCGCCGGCGCCCAAGCCGTCGGTATCCGGGCGTTCGTCTTCGAAGGCCCGGCGCAGTTGGCCAGACTCGTCTAGCTGTTCGCGCCATCGTGGGCGTCGCAGCGAACCTCTCTAGGCAGGCTCAGGCGTCAGGATCTCGTAGCCGTCCTCGGTCACGAGGATGGTGTGCTCGAACTGCGCGGTGCGCCGGCCGTCGGCGGTCACCGCGGTCCACCCGTTGTCCCACATCTTCTCGCGCCAGGTGCCAAGGGTGATCATCGGTTCGATGGTGAACACCATCCCGGGCTCCATGACGGTGGACGCCTCGGGTGTGTAGTAGTGCGGGACACTCGGCGACGTGTGGAACTGCTCTCCGATCCCGTGCCCGACGAACATCCGGACGACGCCGAGGCCATTGCTCGACGCGTGCGTTTCGATCGCACGCCCGATGTCGGAAAGAGGCCGCCCAGGGCGCGCGGCCTCGATTCCCAAACGGCGGCACTCGCGTGTCGCCTCGACGAGCCTGCGCGACTCCGCGTCGACTTCGCCGACGTAGAAAGTCGCGTTGCAGTCGCCGTGGACGCCGTCGATGTATGCGGTCACGTCGATGTTCACGATGTCTCCGTCGAAGAGAGGTCGGTCGTCGGGGATGCCGTGGCAGATGACCTCGTTGACCGACGTGCAGATCGACTTCGGATAACCGTGGTAGTTGAGCGTCGAGGGGAAGGCGCCGCGCTCGATGTACGCCCCGTGGGCGATGACGTCGAGTTCGTCCGTCGTCACTCCCGGCGCGACAGCTGCACCGGTCACCGCCAACACCTCGGCGGCTATGCGCCCCGCCACGCGGATGCGCTCGATCACGTCGGCGGACTTGACCATCGGCTCATCGCGGCGCTCGGGTATGCCGGTGCGGTAGTAGTCGGTGGGCACGATCCCGTCCGGCACTCCAAGCATGGGGCTCACGTCACCTGGCAGAACCCGGCCCTCTGTCGCCTTGTGGCAGCGCTTGTACTTGCGGCCGCTGCCGCACCAGCAGGGGTCGTTGGATCTGGGGATCCGGGTAGAAGTCTGCGTCGCGGGTGCCGTCACTCCTGCACCAGCTCTATCAACGTCCCGAACGCGGTCTTGGGGTGCAAGAACGCGACAGTCGTGCCGCGCGAACCCGGCCTCGGGGTCTCGTCGATCGCGCGCGCGCCGGCGGAGACGGCTTGCTTCAGCGCTTCCGCGCAGTCGTCGACGCGGTAACCCACGTGGTGCAGCCCTTCACCCTTGGTATCGAGGTACTTGGCGACCGGCGAGTCCTCGCGTGTCGGTGTCAGCAGCTGGATGTACGAATCGGCGACGGAGAGCAGAGCCTCCTCCACCCCGTCGCGCTCGACAACCTCACGGTGGGTCACGGTCGCGCCGAACGTCTGCTTGTACCAGTCGACCGCCGCGTCGAGATCCCGGACCGCGATAGCGACATGGTCCACTTCGGTCAGCGCCATCCGCCCAGGCTACCGCCGCGCCGGGCGGTCGTAGACTGGGCGGCATGCCAGGTTCAGTCATGGTCGCCGGCGCACGCACCCCGATCGGCAGGCTTTCCGGAGCGCTCTCGGGCTTCTCGGCGGCGCAACTCGGCGCGGTCGCGATCCGGGAGGCTCTTCGGCGGGCCTCGATGCGGCCGGAGGACGTGGACTACGTGATCATGGGGCAGGTACTGCTTGCGGGCACGGGCCAGGTGCCGGCCCGCCAGGCGGCGACCGCAGCGGGGATCCCGATGACCACGCCGGCGACGGTGGTCAACAAGGTCTGTCTTTCGGGTCTCAACGCGATCTACCAGGCGGACCTGATGATCTCGGCGGGCGACGCGGATGTCGTCGTGGCGGGCGGCATGGAGTCGATGACAAACGCGCCGCACCTGCTGCTCGGCGCTCGGCAGGGCTACCGCCTCGGCGATGCCGTCCTGCGCGACGCCATGATGTACGACGGTCTCGAGGACGCTCGCAGCCACGAGGCGATGGGGCGCGACAGCGAGAACTACCTGCCCCGGTTCCCCGACGTGACCCGCGAACGCCAGGACGCCTTTGCAGCGGAATCTCATGAAAGAGCGGCCAGGGCGACCAAGGACGGCCTCTTCGCCGAGGAGATAGTCGCGGTTGAGGTGCCCCAGAGGAAAGGTGATCCTGTTCTCGTCAACACCGACGAGGGCATCCGGTCAGGCACGACAGCGGAGTCGCTGTCCGGGTTGCGGGCGGCCTTCGCGGAAGGTGGGTCGATAACGGCGGGGAACGCCTCGCAGATCTCGGACGGCGCGTCCGCGGTGATAGTGATGTCCGAAGAGGCCGCAGAGCGCTGCGGCGTCGAACCGCTCGGCCGTGTCGTGAGCTACGGAATGGTCGCGGGGCCTGACACCTGTCTGATGACCCAGCCGTCGCGGTCCACTTTGAAGGCTTTGGGCAAGGCAAGCCTCGGCGTCGGCGACGTGAGCGTCTTCGAGTTCAACGAGGCGTTCGCCGCGGTCGCTCTCGCTTCCATCGACGACCTCGGAATCTCAGGGGACATCGTCAACCCCAACGGCGGCGCCGTCGCGCTCGGGCATCCCATCGGCGCGTCAGGGAACCGGTTGGCGCTCACGCTGCTGCACGAGCTGCGCCGGCGCGGCGGTGGTATAGGCGTGGCCGCGCTGTGCGGAGGCGGCGGGCAGGGCGACGCCCTGGTGGTCCGCGCGGGCTGAACCTGTTCGAGCCGGCTAAAGGGGTTCGCAGAACCTCTTCAGTCGACCAACTCTCGACGCCCTTCCAAGGCCCTGCCTAGCGTCAGCTCGTCGGCATACTCGAGGTCCCCGCCGGCGGGGAGGCCCCGTGCGACCTGGGTGACCTTCACGGGGAGCGGCTTCAGGAGGCTGCCGAGATACAGCGCGGTCGCGTCGCCCTCGATGTTGGGGTTGGTGCAGAGGATCACCTCTTTGATCGCTTCGCGATCAATGCGGGCGAGCAGCTCGCGAATGCGCAGCTTGTCGGGCCCGATCCCGTCGATCGGGCTGATCGTGCCCTGGAGGACGTGATACCGGCCGCGGAACTCCCGAGTCTTCTCGACCGCGACCAGGTCGCGGGGCTCCTCCACTACGCAGACGACCGTCGGGTCGCGTCTCGAGTCGGTGCAGATCTCGCACTCGATCTCGCTGTCCGGCTGGGCCTCCTCGCGCCGGCTCTCTGCGACGTTGAAGCAACGGCGGCACCAGGACACCCGCTCTTTGACGACGCTGATCGCGCGCGCCAGGCGGAGCGCGTCATCGGACGAGAGCCTCAAGAGGTGGAAAGCGATCCGCTGCGCGGACTTGGGCCCGACCCCTGGAAGCCTTCCCAACTCGTCGATCAGGTCTTGGACTGAATTTGCGTACATGGGCGGCTCGACATGGGGTCATCCGAGCGTACCCGGGTGCCGGCGCGGTTCGGGGGTTCTCAGAGACCCAGCAAGCCACCCAGGTCGAGGGCGCCGCCGCCCGCTCCGGCGATACCGCCGAGGGCGCTAGAAGCGAGCGCATGCGCCTGCTCCACCGCGTCTCTAACCGCGGCGAGGACCAGGTCCTGGAGCATCTCGACGTCATCGAGAACCGACGGGTCGATGGTTATGTCCTGGAAGTCGAGGCCCCCCGTGACCTTCACCCGCACAGCCCCTCCGCCGGCCGTGCCCTCCACGACCTTGGCGGCGGCTGCCTGCTGGGCCTCGCGGAGGTTCTGCTGAACCTGGCCCAGCTGCGAAAGCAGCGAGTTGAAGTCGGGCGGCTCGCTGCCCCGGTTGCCCTGGTTGCTCATGACACCTCCTCGGCGCCGGGGAAGGCCTCGAGCAGTCGCTGCTCGGGCGAGATCGCTGCCGTGGCGGGCGCGTCCTGGAGTTCGTGGATGTCGCCGATGTCGTTCAGGTCGACTTCTGCGGGCTGGCGCTCGACGCCTGGCCCGGTTCCGGCCGCTCCTTCGAGGACCAGGCGAAGCGGCACTCGGCGGCCGAAGTGCTCCTCCATGGCGGCATGGATCTCGGGCAGGAGGGGCTCGGCACGGGTGAGCAACCCCTGGTCGGGCAGCGCGTAGACAGCAGCTTCCGGGTCTACGCCGACGAACCGGCCAGCGGAGACGTACACCTTCACGCCCGGCCTCAGCTTCGGCAGGATCGAGTCCCCCCAGGCGATGGTCAGCTCCTCCCGGGTCGGTAGTGGGCCGCCGGCGGACGGCGGCGAAGTCGGAGGTGCCGGGGCGCCGGCCGGCGGCCGGGCGGTGTCCTCCGGCCTGGTCGGGTTCTCCGGCCGGGCGGTGTTCTCCGGCACGGCTGGGGGTCGCGAAGGGGGTTGGCGGTGCGCACCGAGCGCGGGCTTCGCGCCGGGCGGCATCGGGGGAGGCGCCGGCGCGGGAGCGGGTTGCGCCGGCGCCGAGCGCGGCAGGGCGTCGCGATGAGCGAGGGGGCGGTCCCGCCCTCCGGCCCTCGGCTGCCCTTCGGTCGCCGACTGCGCTTCAATCCTCGACGGCCCTTCAACCCTCGATTGGCGTTCGAGCCTCTCCAGCCGCTCCAGGATGGCGGCACGGCTGTCGTCCGCCTCGGGCGAGGCGACGCGGATCAGGGCGACCTCGAGCGTGATACGCGGATCTGGTGCGTCGCGCATGTCGATCAGCGCCTGGCCGATCACCTCCATCGCCCTCACCAGCGCCGGGGTCCCGAGGCGGCGTGCCTGCGCCTCCGCCTCCTCGGCGGCCTCGTCGGCGAGCATCACGAGCGAACGGGCCTGCATCGCCAGGAACCCGTTGCGCAGGTACTCCAGCACCTCGGTAGCGATCCGCCGAGGGTCCCGCCCGGCGGTCGCCGCCTCCGCGACCTCGACCAGCACCCGGGCCGGATCGCGATCTCCCAGGGCCGCGACCAGGTCGGACACCACGCCGACCTCGTCGTCTACGCCGCCGGCGGCAGCAACCTGGTCGAGAGCCGAGAGAGCGTCGCGGGCCGATCCGTGACCCCTCTTCACCACGAGGTCGATCGCCTCCGAGGGGAGACCGAGCGAGGCACGGGCGTTGACATCGCTGAGCAGGGAACCGAGCAGATCCGGCCCGAGCAACCGGAACTCGAAATGCTGGGTCCGGCTGCGGATGGTCGGCAGCACCTTCTGCGGGTCGGTGGTCGCCAGCACGAAGATCACATGCCCGGGCGGCTCCTCAAGGGTCTTCAACAACGCGCTTGACGCCGCCGACGTCAGCTGGTGCACCTCGTCGACGATGTACACCTTCCAACGACCAGGCGTCCCGAGCGACACCCGCGACAGCAGGTCCTTCATCTCGTCTATGCCGCGGTTGGTGGCCGAGTCGAGCTCCTGCACGTCGAGCGACGATCCCTGGCGGATCGACACGCACGACCCGCAGGTGCCGTCCGGCTCGCCGTCGTCGGGGTTCTCGCAGTTGAGCGCCATCGCCAGGATCCGAGCGGTGGAGGTCTTGCCCGTCCCCCGCGGGCCGCTGAACAGGTACGCGTGGGCCACCTTGCCGTCTCGCACAGCGCTGCGCAGGGCGCGAGTGACGTGGTCCTGGCCGAGCACCTCGTCGAAGCGCTGCGGCCTGAACCGCCGGTAGAGCGCCAGATGAGGGGTTCCTTCAGCCACGAGCGCCCAGCCTACGGCAGCCCTTCCGGTCCCAAAAGCAGCAGCTGGCGCCCGGCGCGGCGGTCAGGCGATCTGCGGCACACGATGCGGTCCGCTGAGAGCTGCTGCCGTCAGGCCCTGACTCGGTTCACGGTGCGCCGTTACGCAGGACCCGACCGCCGCGCCCGGCGCCAGGCCATCCATGGACACGATACCCTAGGAATTCCCAGCCGAGGAGGGGTGCGAGAGCGGCCGAATCGGCACGATTGGAAATCGTGTGTCCTTCACGGGACCGTGGGTTCAAATCCCACCCTCTCCGCTCGAAATGAGTCCCTGGTCAGCGGGGGTCCAGGGACCTCCGCTGACCAGCCCGACCGCACGGTCGCCGAGAAGCGCCGGCTCCCTGTCGGGCTAGCTGTCGGACAGGCTGAGCCCCAGCCGGAACAGGTACGAGTCGACAGCCGTTCGGTTCAGGTCGTGGAGGCGGCTGGAGGCGGCAGCGGTCACGTCGTAGATCGGGTACGGGTAGGCCGCTCCCCCGACGACCGGCTTGTTCAGTGGAGATCCCCCGTGCGAACCGGCGAACTCGGCGTCGCCGTAGTTGAAGACGCCCCCGTCGGACGCAAACAGCCAGTAGCCGCCACCGTCCTCGGCCGGTGCCATGGCCACGATCGGCTGGTTGAGGGGCGACCCCCCGTGGGAGCCGTAGAAGCGGGCGTCGCCGTAGTTGAAGATGCCCCCGTCGGACGCGACGAGCCAGTAGCCGCCGCCGTCGGGGGTGGTGGCCATGCCGACAATCGGCTGGTTCAGGGGCGACCCCCCGTGGGAGCCGTAGAACCCGGCGTCGCCCATCGTGAAGACCCCTCCATCTGACGCGGCGAGCCAGTACCCCCCGTCGTCATAGGTGGGCGCCATCCCGACTACCGGCGCGTTGAGCGGGCCGGTCGCCGAGCCGTAGTTACCGGCGTCGCCGTAGTTGAAGACGGCTCCGTCCGACCCGGCCATCCAGTAGCCGCCACCGTCATAAGTGGGGGCCATCCCCACTATCGGCTTGCTCAGTGGCGAACCCCCGTGCGACCCCAGGATCGGGGCGGTGCCGTAGTTGAAGATCCCGCCGTCCGAGGCGACCATCCAGTAGCCGGGGGGGATCCTCCACGTGGTGTCGAGCTGATTGGACGTGGCGCCAAGGGTCGATGCCGTGATCGTGGTCTGCACCGAGTTGAGCGAGGACGTGTACAGGACCGCCGTCGCGCCCGACACCGGGACCGTGAAGGCGTCGCCCAAATTGGAGAGCGAGCCCTCCGGGACGACCTGGCCGTCAAGACCCGACACCCAGAAGTTGGAGTTGGTGCCGGCGTTCACGATCCCCGTCATGATCGTGTTGCCATCGCCGGAGCTCAGGGGGTCGGGAGACGACCCGCCGTCACCGAACCCGTAGACGGTCCCGTTGGCGGTCATGATCCGGTAACCGCCCCCGTCCGGCGTGGCGGCCAAGGCGAGGACGGGGGAGTCGACGCCCGTTGCCGCTGGGGAACCCCAAAAGCTGGCATTACCGAAGTTGAAGATCCCGCCGTCGGATGCCACCAGCCAGTAGCCGGCACCGTTCGGTGTGGCTGCCATGGCGACGATGGGTCGGTTGAGTGAGCGGCCACCCATCGAGCCGTAGTAGCCGGCGTCGCCGTAGTTGAAGATGCCCCCGTCAGACGCAACAAGCCAGTAACCGCTGTCCGACGCTGCGGCGATACCCACCACTGGCTGGTACAGCGGGGACTGCGAGTGGTCCCCGGACCAGACGGCGTCGCCGCAGGCCGTCACCGAGGCGTCGTCGCCGAGAAGGAAGTAGCCGCCGCCGTCCGGCGTTCCCGCGATCCCGATTACCGGGGCCCCGCCGGTCGTGCAGTTGAACGCAGGTGCGGTTCCCTCATTCAGCACGTAGCCGTCTTCGCCGGCGATCCAGTACCCGGTTCCACCGGCGGACTCGGCGACTCCGACATAGACGTCGTCGGGCAATAGCCCGTTGGTCGGGTGGAACTGGACGTTCGTCCCGCTCGGAGGCTGGCCCCCGTTGTAGGTGACCGTTGCGGTCACGATATCGAGGCCGTCCACGTACGGCGAGGGCTCGCTCTGCACGGCCGACACCGACACCTGAGGGGACACGGTCGCGTGCGCCGACGGCCCGCCCATAACCGCTGACACCGCCACGACCAGCCCGAGTGCCGTCCCGGCAGCCACCGTTCGCCGCACAGGGTGGAAATTCTCCATTTGTCCTGCCCCCTCGCTGGCCCCGCTCCCGCAGCTGCCGCGCCAGAAGACTACGACTGCGGCACCGCCTCGGTCAACGGTTTGACCGCCCTCGCAGCCGGACGGGTTGCGTGCTGCCAGGGTGCAGGTAAAAGATCAGCCGTCTCTGCAGAGGGGAGAACCGTGGCACAGGAAAGCCTGGACCTGACAGGAAAGGTCGCTCTCGTAACCGGGGCGTCAAAGGGGATAGGGGCGGCGATCGCCAGGATCTACGCGGAGCACGGCGCGATGGTGATGCTCTCCTCGCGCAAGAAGGACGCCCTCGAGGAGACCGCTTCCACCATCGACGGAGAGACCGCCGTCCACGCGGCCCACGCCGGCGACCCTGTCCAGGCGGCCGAGTGCGTAGCGGCGACGATCGGGCATTTCGGAGGGCTCGACATCCTCGTCAACAACGCCGCCACGAACCCCTACTTCGGCCGCGCCATCGACATCGACCTGCCGCGCTTCGACAAGACGGTGGAAGTGAACATGCGTGGGCCTTTCATCTGGACCCAGGAGGCCTGGCGCCAGCGGATGTCGGAGCACGGGGGGAGCGTCATCAACATCTCGTCGATAGGTGGCCTCAGCTTTGGCGGGCCCCTCGGCATCTACGACCTGACCAAGGCTGCCCTCATCCACATGACCAAGCACCTCGCCAGCGAGCTGGGCCCGAAGACGCGGGTGAACGCGATCGCACCCGGTCTTGTGAAGACCGACTTCGCCCGTGCGCTTTGGGAGCCGCAGGGTGAGGAGGTGGACCGCCCCTGGCCGCTGCGCCGGCTCGGCCAGCCGGCCGACATCGCGCGTGCCGCTCTGTTCCTCGCCAGTGACCTGTCGTCGTGGATCACCGGAGACGTGCTCGTGGTCGACGGCGGTGCCATGGTGAGCTAAGTGTTTAGGTAATGGCAGACCTCTGGGACCTGATCGGCGAGGAGTACGAGGAGGTCGTCCACTGCCACGACGCAGTGAGCGGCTTGCGCGCGATCGTGGCGATCCACTCCACGGCGTTGGGGCCCGCGTTGGGAGGGACCCGCTTCTACCCCTACGGATCTGGCGATGATGCTCTGGTCGATGTGCTGAGGCTCGCCAAGGGCATGACCTACAAGTCGGCGCTCGCCGGACTGGATCTCGGCGGTGGCAAGGCGGTGATAATCGGGGACCCTGCGACCGCGAAGACCGAAGCGCTGTTGAGGGTGTACGCGAGGTTCGTGGACTCGTTGGGCGGGCGGTACCTGACGGCGGAGGATGTCGGTACGACACAGGCCGACATGGATCTCATAGCGCGCGAGACGCGCTGCGTGACGGGCACGTCGCCGTTGCTCGGTGGCTCGGGTGATCCCTCCGAGGCGACGGCCCGCGGCGTCTACTGGGCGATGCGGGCCACTGCCGCGCACCTCGAGGGCAGCGGGGACCTGGCCGGACTGCACGTCGCAGTGTCGGGTGTCGGCAAGGTCGGGTCCGCGCTCGTCGGCTTGCTCGTGGCGGACGGGGCGAAGGTGACGGTCGCCGACGTCAACCGTGCCGCCGTCGACCGCCTCGAGGGGGACGGTGTGGCGACAACCGACCACGCTGCCGCCCATTCGATTCCATGCGACATCTTCGCCCCGTGCGCACTAGGTGCGGTCCTCAACAGCAGGACCATCCCAGAGCTCCACTGCAGGGCGGTCGTCGGGGCGGCCAACAACCAGCTCGAGACCGACGCCGACGGAGAGGAGCTGGCGCGGCGAGGAATCGTCTATGTGCCTGACTTCGTCGTCAATGCCGGCGGGGTGATCAACATCGCGGACGAGCTGATCGGCTACCACCGTGAGCGTGCGCTCGAATCGGTCAAACGAATCGGCGAGACGACCTCTCAGATCCTCGCTGCGGCTGCGGACGGTTCGAGGACGACCGTCGAAGCCGCCACGCAACTAGCCGAGGCGCGCATCGATAGCGTGTCCGCCACGCGGCGGATCACGTCTTTTCCCAGGCCTGTTCCTAGACCAGGCGCTTAGAGCCGGACAGTGGTCGAGAGTCGTCGGGCTGCCGTGAGGAGGCGTAGCCTTCGCTCGTGACTACTGGGGTTAACACACAGTTCGATATCTCGCCCCTTTCGTGCCGGGGCCGGGATCTGGACTCCGCGGCGATGGTGGCCGCGCGCGCATTCCACAACGATCCGTTCTTCGAGCATCTCGACCCGAAGGGTGTGAGACGGGCCCGGGCCCTGGCTCTGTTCTGGCGATCGGAGATCGCGTGCCTCGGCGACGGCGCGCGCGTGCTCGGGGCCCGGGACCCGGATGGGCGAGTGGTAGGTGTGTCGGTCTGGCTGCCTCCCGGCCAGTACCCGCTGCCGGCCATGGCTCAGGTCCGCCAGATCCTCGGCGCCGGTCGCGCGATGGCCCTTCGGCCGAAGGCGATGGTGGAGGGGCTCCGCTATCTGTTGGCCATCGACAAGGCGCATCCCAAGGAAGAGCTGTGGTACCTCCTGCTGCTCGCGGTCGACCCGTCGGTTCAACGCGGCGGGATCGGTGCGCGGTTGCAGGAAGAGGGCCTCGCCTCGGCCGACAATGAAGGGCTCGACTGCTACCTCGAGACCCAGAAGACGGAGAACCTCGTCTACTACCGCCGCTTCGGCTACGACGTGGCGGAGGAGCTGCGCCCGGTCGAGGGCGGGCCGCCGCTTTGGACGATGCGCCGGCCGTGCAAGGCCGCGACCCTGTGATCGCCCGGACGGCCCCAGCGCC
>DATLUM010000004.1 GCA_035533095.1 Acidimicrobiales bacterium
TGTGAGGCGGCTACCAGACGGCCATTGGATACATGAGGTGTGCCCCCCGATCTCGGCGGGCTGACGGCGCACTGTGGACGGCGGCAAGGCCCTATGTGGGTTCCCAGGAGCCATGATTGTCTCAGCACTAATCAAGCGCGGCCGAGACGTAGCGTCGACGCCATGCGCGACGGTGCGCACGGCGCTGCTCTCATCCCACGGCCCAACCGTCTGGGCAGACGGTCACCACGACGTGGAGGGGTACGACTGAGATGACCGAGGCGCAAAGGCTTCGGAGGCCACGATGAAAAAGAGCCATGACGAGGCCAAGACCGCCGAGGCGATGGTCGTGCTGTTCGACGTGGACGAGACCTTGGTTCATACCGGCGGGTCGGGGGCGCGCTGCTGGAAAGCGGCATTCCAGAAGCTGTACGACATCCCCGCGGATATCGGCGAGCACAGCTCGGCCGGCGAGACCGACCCACAGGTGGCCCGGGCCACGTTCAAAGGAGTCATCGGCCGTGACCCCAGCGCGGACGAGCTCGGCAAGCTCTACGCCGCCTACCTGCTGCACCTGGCCGACGACATCTGGAAATCCGAGGGCTACCGCGTGCTCGCCGGCGCGGAGGAGACCCTGGTGCACCTGGGGCAGGCCGGGGTCATGCTCGGACTGGTGTCTGGTGCCATGGAAGGCGCAGCACGGACCAAGCTCGCTCCCGCCAACCTCAACCGATTCTTCATCTTCGGTGCCTACGGCTCGGACTCGCCCGACCGGGCCGAGCTGACCCGCCTGGCCATCGAAAAGGCCACCCGCTTACACGAGAAGCTCACACCGGCCCATGTGTACGTCGTAGGCGACACCCCCCACGACATGGAGGCGACCAAGGCGGCAGGGGCCGTGCCGGTGGGAGTAGCTAGCGGCCACTACTCCGCCAACGAGCTGAGAGCGGCCGGCGCCGCCCACGTGCTGGTGTCCCTCGAAGAGCCGTTCCCCGGCTTATCCGGGAGCTGACCGGGGCGGGCATGAACGTGAACGATCCCAAGGAGGTTCGCGATGGCGAAGAAGGAGGTAAGGGTACGCCGGGTCTACGACACGCCGGCGCCCGCAGATGGGGCCCGGGTGCTGGTCGACCGGATCTGGCCGCGGGGGTTGACCAAGGACAAGGCCCATCTCGACGAGTGGTGCAAGGAGGTGGCACCTTCGACCGAGCTGCGAAAGTGGTATAGCCACGACCCCTCGCGGTTCGAGGAGTTCACCCGCCGCTACCACGCCGAGCTGAAACAACGCGCGCGATCCGACACTCTGGCCCACCTGCGACAGCTGGCGAAGGACCGGACGCTGACCTTGCTTACCGCCACCAAGCAGCCCGACATCAGCGAGGCCGAGGTACTCGCCCGGATGCTCCGTGAGTGACCATGCGCTCGGCCTTCCAACCCGGATAGAGGCGTGCCTGTTCGACCTCGATGGTGTCCTCACCCAGACGGCGAAGGTCCATGCGGCCGCGTGGAAGGAGATGTTCGACGCCTTCCTCGAGGCCCGGGCCGAGAAGACCCGCGAAGCCTTCTTGGCTTTCGACCCCGTCGGCGACTACGACGCCTACGTGGACGGCAAGCCCCGCGCCGACGGCACCCGCTCGTTCCTCGCCTCCCGAGGCATCGAACTGCCCGAGGGAAGCCCCGGCGACCCGCCCGGCGCCGAGACGATACTTGGCCTGGGCAACGCCAAGAACGAGATCGTCCTTCGCCGGCTCCGCAGCGACGGCGTCGAAGCGTATGAGGGGTCGATTCGCTACGTCAGGGCCGTCCGGGGCGCCGGGCTGCGCCCGGCGGTGGTCTCGTCCAGCACCAACTGTGCCGACGTGCTAGTGGCCGCCGGCATCGACGACCTCTTCGACGCGCGTATCGACGGCGTGACCGCGGAGCGCGACCACTTGGCCGGCAAGCCCGCCCCCGACCTGTTCCTCGCGGGAGCCCGGGCCCTCGGGGTCGACCCGGGCGACGCCGCGGTCTTCGAGGATGCCCTGGCCGGAGTGGCAGCGGGCCGGGCAGGGCGGTTCGGCTTCGTGGTCGGCGTCGACCGGGCTGGCCAGGCGGCTGAGCTAAGAGCCCACGGTGCGGACGTCGTCGTGCGCGACCTGGCCGAACTGATGGAGTCCTCATGATCAGCCACCCCGCCTTCAGGGTCGAGCCGTGGTGCCTGCGGGCGACCGAGCTCGACCTGTCGGTCCTCGCACAGGGCGAGTCGGTGTTCGCCCTGGCCAACGGGCACATCGGCTGGCGCGGCAACCTGGACGAGGGAGAGCCGCACGGCCTGCCCGGCTCCTACCTCAACGGCGTCTACGAGTTGCGCCCACTCCCGTACGGGGAACCCGGCTACGGGAACCCGGAGTCCGACCAGACCGCCATCAATGTGACCAACGGCAAGCTCATCCGCCTGCTGGTCGACGACGAGCCTTTCGACGTCCGCTACGGCGAGCTTCGCTCCCATGAACGCTGCCTCGACTTCCGGGCCGGCGTGCTGGAGCGCGCCGCGGAGTGGGCGTCGCCGGCCGGTTCCGCGGTGCGGGTCCGCTCGACCCGGCTTGTGTCGTTCGTGCAACGGTCGGTCGCGGCCATCTGCTACGAGGTCGAGGCCCTCGACGGGCCGCTGCGGGTGGTCGTGCAGTCCGAGCTGGTGGCCAACGAGCAGCTCCCCTCGCCTGACGGCGACCCTCGGGTGGCGGCCGCGCTCGAGGCGCCCCTGGTGGAACAAGAGCACGCCGCCAAAGCCGCCCGGGCGGGGCTCGTGCACTCCACGCGGCGAAGCGGTCTGTGCGTCGCGGCGGTGATGGATCACGTCGTCGACGGGCCGGCGGGAACCCACGTGAGCTCCGAAAGCTTCCCCCACCTCGGCCGTACGACCATCACCGCCGAGATCGCACCGGGACAGCCGCTGCGCCTGGTCAAGTTCGTCGCCTACGGCTGGTCCGCGTCCCGGTCGATACCGGCTGTGCGCGACCAGGCCGACGCTGCGCTCGCCGGGGCGGTCCAGAGCGGCTGGGAAGGCCTGCTCGCCGATCAGCGGGCCTACCTCGACGCCTTCTGGGAGCGCGCTGACGTCGAGCTCGACGGCGACGCCGGGATACAGCAGGCGGTGCGGTTCTCGCTGTTCCACGTGCTGCAGGCCGGCGCCCGGGCCGAGGGCAGAGCGATCGCCGCCAAAGGCCTGACCGGCACCGGCTACGACGGGCACTGCTTCTGGGACACCGAAGCCTTCGTGCTGCCGATGCTCACCCACATCGCCCCCGAGACCGTCGCCCACGCCTTGCGCTGGCGCCACTCCACCCTGGCTTTGGCCACCGAGCGCGCCAGGCAGCTCGGGCTCGCGGGCGCGGCCTTCCCGTGGCGGACCATCCAGGGCGAAGAGTGCTCCAGTTACTGGCCGGCCAGCACGGCCGCGTTCCACGTCAACGCCGACATCGCCGACGCCGTCATCCGATACCTCGACACCACCGACGACAAGGCCTTCGAGCGTTCCGTGGGCCTCGAGCTGCTAACTGAGACGGCACGGCTGTGGTGCTCCCTTGGGCATCGCGACGCCCAGGGCCGGTTCCGGATCGACGGCGTCACCGGGCCTGACGAGTACAGCGCCATCGCCGACAACAACGTCTACACCAACCTCATGGCCCAGCAGAACCTGCGCGCCGCCGCCGAGATCGCCGGCCGCCACCGCGACCGGGCAACCGAGCTCGGCATCGACGAGGCAGAAACGACCGGATGGCGTGAGGCGGCCGAGGCCATGTACATCCCCTACGACGAGAGACTCGGGGTCCACCCCCAGGCCGAGGGGTTCACCAACCACCAGCTCTGGGACTTCGCCGCCACCACGGCTGAGCAGTACCCGCTCCTGTTGCACTTCGCCTACTTCGACCTGTACCGCAAGCAGGTGGTCAAGCAAGCGGATCTGGTCCTGGCCATGCACCGCCGCGGCGACGCGTTCACCGCCGAGCAGAAAGCCCGCAACTTCGCGTACTACGAAGCCGTCACTGTCCGGGACTCCTCGCTTTCTGCATGCACCCAGGCGGTGATCGCCGCCGAGGTCGGCCACGTCCAACTGGCCTATGACTACCTGGCTGAGGCGGCCCTCATGGACCTCGAGAACTTGGAGCACAACACCCGCGATGGCCTGCACATAGCCTCACTCGCCGGCAGCTGGACCGCCCTGGTGGCCGGTCTGGCCGGCATGCGCGATCGGGGCGGCACCTTGAGCTTCGCTCCCCGGCTTCCTGAGCAACTGTCCAGGCTTGCATTCAGGATCTCCGTGCGCCGGCGACGCCTGGCCGTAGACATACGGGCCGCGGCCGCCACGTACACCCTGCTCGACGGGGAGCCGATGACCGTCGCCCACCACGGCCAGCCGCTTGCCGTCTCGCTCAACAATCCCGTCGTGTGCCAGATCCCTGATGCGGCTGTGGCGTCGCCGGCGCCTACACAACCACCGGGGCGTCGCCCCGCCCGGCGACACCCAACTGAGGGTAGCGAAGGAGCAAAAGGATGCGAACGATCATCGAACTGACCGGCACAAATCCCCATCAACTAGCGCCCGGGGGATATCCGGCGCCGGCCTGAGGGGCTACTTTCGAGCCAGCGATGCGGCGTTTGGCAGCGATCGTCGCTCTCCTCGGCGGGTTCGTGTCGGTGGTAGAGGCGTGCGGAGGCAGCGCATCGCGCCCGGTGTCGGTGCACAAGGCCGTGTCCGCGCCACCGGCCGCCACCCAGTCGGCAGGACCGACTAGCGCGGCGCGCCACACCTTCATAGAGGAGCGGGTCGGGCAGGGAAGGCAGGCCTGGGTCGCGGTGCCGGTGGCGACGCTGTGGAACCAGCCGGGCTTCACTCGGCCCGTGGACCGATTGGTCGTCCAGGCGCAACCCGCGGTCGCCGATTGGCTTTCCTCGATGGACACCTCGAGCAAGCTCGAACTCGACTACACGATGGCGACCCAGGCGCTCCTCGATGAACCCCTCACGGTCGTCGAGATCTCCGGTGACTGGGCGGACGTACTGGTCCAGGATCAGACCGGCAGTGTGTATACCGACGGCGTGGAAGGTTGGATGCCGCTGTCGCAGATCACGTTCGACGCGCCGCCCGCTACCGGTGCGTACGCGACCGTGTCCCAGCCTATAGCCGGCGCCGGCGATCCGTCCCTCTCGTACGGGACGCGGCTGCCGATTCTCTCGTCCACCCCCGGCGGTTACGTCGTATGGACTCCTTACGGCAAGCGCTTCCTGCCGGGTAACGAAGCGAGGCCTGCACCGCCGCCGATAACACCGCAAGCGGTTCTCGGGGAAGCCGAGAAGTTCCTCGGTCTCCCCTACCTGTGGGCGGGCACGTCGGGTTACGGGTTCGACTGCTCGGGCCTCACTTATGCCATCTACCGCCAGTTCGGCATTACCCTCGCCCGCGACGCCGGCGACCAGGCGTCCGAAGGTCGCCCCGTCGCGAGAGACCAGCTCCGGCCCGGAGACCTGATGTTCTTCGCTTCCGGAGGCCAGATCCATCACGTCGGCATTTACGCGGGCAACGGCCTCATGCTGCACGCTCCGCAGACCGGCAGCGTGGTGCAGGAGATCAAGATCTGGTCCTCGCCTTTGGCGAGCCAGTACGAGGGCGCTCGGCGCTACTTCGGGTAGACGAGCACGCCGCGGATGTTGCGGCCTGCCCGCATGTCCGCGTAGCCCTCGTTGATGCCGTCGAGCGGGTAGGTGCGCGTCACCATCCCGTCCAGATCGATCTGACCTTGCTTGTAGAGGTCCACGAGACGGGGAATGTCGGCCCGGGGGTTCGCGGAACCGTAAAGACAGCCGACGATCTCCTTCTCCATGAACATCAGGTCGACCATGCTCAGCTTCACGTCGGTCTCGAAGGCGTTGTGCACGTTGGTCATGACCGCGCGTCCCCGCTTGGCGACCAGCGCCATCATCGGCGCGACCAGTTCGCCCTTGCCGACTCCCATCGTCGCGATCACCTTGTGGCACATGCGGCCCCAGGTCTCTTCCTGGATCAGCGGGAAGGCCTCGGTGATGGAAGCGGCTGTGTGAGTCGCTCCGAATCGCATCGCCGACTCACGCTTCAACGGCTCGGGGTCGATCGCGAAGATCCGCTTGGCTCCGGCCAGGCTGGCTCCCTGCACGGCGGCTGACCCGAGGCCTCCGACCCCGACGACGGCCACGTCCTCACCCGGCCGCACGTCGGCCCGGTACACCGCCGATCCCCATCCGGTTGTGAAGCCGCACCCGAGCAGGCACGCGAGGTCGAGCGGGATGTAGGGGTCAATCTTGATGAAGGAAGCCTCGTTGGCGACGGTCCAGTGTGCGAAGGTGCCGACCATGCACATGGCCCGGAGGTCCTGACCGCCGGCGCGATGCCGTGAGGTGCCGTCGGTGATCTGCAAGCCGTCCGGGAGGAGCGCTCCCAGGTCGCAGAGGTTCTGGTGGCCGCTGCTGCACGACGGGCAACGACCGCACGCCGGGAGGAAGCTGGTCACCACGTGATCGCCGGGCGAAAGTGCGGTCACGCCGGGGCCGACAGCCTCCACGACGCCGGCGCCCTCATGGCCGCCGACCATCGGCAAGGGCATCGGAGAGTCACCGGTGACGACGTGCTCGTCCGAGTGGCACATGCCCGACGCGGCGAGCCGGACCAGCACCTCGCCTTCCTTGGGGCCGTCCAGGTCGATCCGCTCGATCTTCCACTCCGTGCCGATCTCCCACAACACCGCGGCATCGGTCTGCATCCGGTCCCTCCCCGTCACCGGCCCGTGCAATCACCGGGCCGCCCGAAGATGCTACGCCCTGCGATCCTCCCGCGGACCATCCGCATTCGCCGTAGGCGCTTAGTCGGAGATCGTTGGAGTGACCATTACGACCAGGGATAGTCGCTTGGCGATCTGCATGACTACCCAAAACCGGAAGGCTGAATCGTCAGCGGTTGAGCGTGCCCATGTCGACGGGCACCTGCACACCGGTGATGTATTTGCTCTCGTCGGATGCGAGGAACGCGACGGCGTTGGATACAGCCTCGGGTTCCATCATGAAGTACGGCAGGCTGGTCATGAACACCGGACCGAGCGTGTCGGAGAATCGGTTGATGAGATCGGGCAGCGTGGGGCCGTCGTTCATCTTGGTGTTCACCGCGGCCGGGTGGACGGAGTTGACGCGTATGCGGTGGGCGCCGAGCTCGTTGGCGAGGGCACGGGACAGTCCAACCGCTCCGTGCTTGGCCGCGACATAGTGACCGACGAACGGCGTCCCGCTCAGACCAGCGACGGAGCTCACAATGATGATCGACCCGCCGCTCCCCTGCTCGATCATCGCCGGGACCGTCGCCTTGATCGTGTGCCAGACCCCCGTCAGGTTGGTGTCGATCATGTCCTGCCACTGCTCCTCGGAAAGCTCCCATAGCAGGCCCGCTGTCAGGATCCCGGCGTTGGCGACGACGACATCGATCCGGCCGAACGCCTCGAGGGTCGCGGCGACGGCCTTCTGCAGGTCGGCGAGGATCCGAACGTCACCCCGAAGGCCGATCATCGACTGACCCTGTGCTTCGACCAGCCGTACGGTCTCGGCGAGATCGTCGGGTGTCGCGGGCTCGTACTCCACCTGCAGCGGCGCGCAGATGTCGACCCCAGCGATCCGTGCGCCCTCGGCCGCCAAACGGACCGCGTGCGAGCGCCCCTGCCCCCTGGCGGCTCCCGTGATCAAGGCCACCTTCCCGTCAAGCCGTCCCATCGGGCGAAAGTTACCAGACAGATCCTTGACCGAAGTCAACGACCCGCTACCGTGGGTCCCGTGCCGACCGGCCCGCTGGACTCGAAGGATCTCCTGGACCCCAAGGACGGTGTCACGGCCGCGATCCAGGCCCTGTTCCGGCTGGAGGGCAGCCGGCGGATCCACCAGCAACTCGCTTCGGCCGCAGGGGTGTCGATATCGCAGCAGGGCTTGCGGCTGCTCGGCAGGATCGTCGAGGAAGGTCCCACGTCGCCGGGTCAGCTGGCGTCGATGCTGGATCTCGACCCGGCTGTGGTGACCAGGTTGCTGAGGCAGCTGGAGGAATCCGGGTGGGTGTCGCGCAACCGGAGCAGCGAAGACGGGCGGGTGACCGTCGTCGAAGTCACCGGTCCGGGCGCAGAGACCTTCGACAGGATGCGCGAGGTGATCTGGCGCCACATGCGCCGCGCTCTGTCGGAATGGCCGGTCGAGGATGTTGAAAGGCTGTCGTCTTTGCTGGGACGGCTGGTCGAGGACGTGCAGCAGCGGCCGTACCCGAGCCTGACCGAGCCGGTCAGCTCCCCTTGAGCGCGCCGATCGGGAATGTCTTCTCGAAGGTGTCCTCGATGTAGCCGGGACCCTCGAGGGTCGGGAGGAACCAGCCGGTCGGGCACATGGTGAGCACCTCCACAAACGTGAATCCCTCACCTGCGGCCGAGAGCTCGAACGCCCGCTTGATGTAGCGCTTCGTCTTCGCGATCGAGCCGGCGTTGTTGACGGCACCGCGCGCGACGTAGACAGCTCCGGGCAGGGCGGCGACGAGCTCGGCGACGGGCACGGGGTAACCGTGGTCGCCGGGATCTCGTCCGTCGAGACTCGTCTTGGTGCGCTGGCCGAGGACCGACGCGGCGGTCATCTGGCCGCCGGTGTCTCCGAAGACGCCGTTGTTGAGCATGATCGTTGTGATCCGTTCGCCGCGTGCCGCGGCGTGGAGGACCTCGGCGAGGCCTTCGCTCGCGACGTCGCCGTCTCCTTGGATGGTGAAGACCGCAGCGCCGGGCCGGACTCTCTTGATGCCGGTGGCGACCGCCGGCGCCCGGCCGTGGAGGCACTGCAGGAAGTCGATGTCTGCCAGGGAGACGATGTTGGTGTAGCAGCCGTGGCCGACGACCCCGATCGCGCGGCGCTGAAGGTCCAGGTCGGATATCGCCTCGAGCATCAGCCGCCACGCGACGGGGTGACCGCAACCGGGGCAGAGATGGTGCTCGCCGGATATCTGCAAGGGCGCCAATGCTTCGGCGACCTTCCTCCCTGCAGGGACGGGGGGGGTCGTCATGTGAGGGCTCCTTGCGCGATCAGGTCCGTGACACGGTCGCGGATCCACCCTACGGAGAGGATCTCGCCCTGGCGCATCCCGGAGAAGTCGATGCTCACCCTGCCGACCGGCACGACGGGGATTCGCCCGCCGATCGACAGCCTCACGTCGTCGATCATCTGGCCGGCGTTGACTTCGAATACGAGAACACGCGACGCGTTGCGCGCCGCCTCTGCGAGTGCGGACTCCGGGAACGGCCAGAGGGTGATGGGCCTGAAACAGCCGACCCTCGTCCCCTTGTCGCGCAGCTCGCCGACGACCTGTTCGACGAAGGGCGCGGCGGTGCCGAAGGAGACGATCACTGTGTCGGCATCCTCGCAGGAAAAAGACTCCGACCGCTGCTCCGCTCTCGCCATCTCCTCGAACTTGGTCGCGATGTGCTGCCAGTGGAGGTCCGGTCCCGGGCCGGGATTGTCAGCCTTGCCCATGGCCCAGGTCCAGATCTGGCGCGACCTGCCGGTGCCACCGAGGGAGCCGTCCAGAGCCCAGTCCTTCGGCGGCAGGGCGCCCAAGCTGAGCGGCTCGACGTCGACGCTCATGTAGGTGTGGGAAATGAGGTAATCGCCGTACATGGTGACCGGTGCACGGTAGAGGTCGGCCAGGTGGAACAGCAGCTGGGTGTGCTCGACCGCTTCGGCCACGTCCTTGGGTGCGAGGCACAGCGTCCGGTAGTCGCCCCAACCGCCGCCGCGCGTGGCCTGGAAGTAGTCCTGCTGGCCGCGGGCCATGTTGAACACCACGAAGGGCACCTCGTTGAGCGCGGCTTCGGCGATCGCCTCCTGCATGAGAGCGATGCCCTGGCCGCAGGACCCGGTGGCGGAGCGGGCGCCGGCGGCTCCGGCCCCGAGCGCCATGTTGACCGCCTCGATCTCGCTCTCGGCATTCATGCAGACCCCACCGGCTGACGGCATGCGGCGGGCCATGGCTTCGAGAAGCTCGGTGAACGGGAGCATCGGGTAGCCGGCGAAGAAACGGCAGCCCGCCATTATCGCCGCGTGGGCTACGGCGTCGCTGCCCTGAAGAAGGCGAGGTGACATCAGAGTTGCTCGCTCACCGGAGTGTCGAAGCGGAACACCTCGAAGCAGTAGTCCGGGCAGACGTCGCGGCAGGCTCGGCACGCCGTGCACCCGGGCGATAGCAGGGGGAACCGGTATCCGGTCGCGTTGACGGCTTCGGACATCGACAGGACCCCAGGGCGACAAGCGGTTATGCAGAGCTCGCAACCCTTGCATCGTTCGGTGTCGATGGTGACGGTGCCCCTCGAGACCACCGTCTCGCTCACGCGGCGACCTCGGACCAGGCGGGATGGGACGCAGGGGTCGCGTCGGCCCCAGCGCGTATCGCGGCCTCGTTGGCCGCGATGTGCTGTGTGCGGTACGGCGGCACGAGTTCGCGCATCGCTTCAACGAGTGAGTCCGTGCCCACAATGCCGGTTGCGGTCGCGTACGCGCCCAGCAGCACGAAACCGGCTGCCATCGGTGCCCCGATTTCCCCTGCTATGTCCCCGGCCGCGATCCCGACGATCCCGCCTGGGCCCGCGGTGATGTCGGGAGCGATCGTGGTGTTCACGACGGCCACACCGCCTTGGCGCAGGCGAGGGGCCACTCCCGGCCAGTACCGGCCGTGCATGACCATCGCCGACCATGCCGTCTCGAGGATCGGCACGGCCCGCAGCCCGCGGTCTGCCACCACGACGGACGCCTCGGTTTGGCCACCCCGCATCTCGCCCCCGTAGTGCGAGCTCATCATCACCTGGCGACCCTCGGCGGTGGCGGCCATTGCAAGCGTCTTTGCGGCGAGCTGCACGCCCTGGCCCCCTATACCCGTGAGGATCACCTCGCGTTGCACGACGCGACCCTACCACCCGCACCCCTCCCAACTGAAACCTGGTTCCAGTCGCGCGCTACCCTCCTCGCGTGGAGCTTCTCATCGGAGATCTTCTCGCTTCGGCCGCCACCCTGGATCCACATGGCATCGCGGCCACACTCGGCGAACGCGAGGTCACCTTCGCCGACCTCGACGCATCTGCCGACCTGCTCGCCGCCGCGCTTGCCGCTGCTGGAGTCGGGCGCGGTGACATCGTCGCCTGGTGGTCGCCACCCAGCCTCACATCGATTGCCGGCTTCGCCGCATCGGCGCGCGTGGGCGCGGTGTTCGCGTCACTCAACCCCGCGTTCAGCGACACCGAGGCAAGTTCCGCTCTCGACTACCTCCAACCGCGCCTGCTCGTCGCCGGCGAGGGACTGGCGGAGAGGGCATCGGCGGTCTTCACTGGGGTATCGGTGGTGATCGACGCCGATGGGCGCTCTCCCCTGCCCTCGCTCGTGACGCTGGCGCAACAGGCGCAAGGGGCTCTCGCCCCAGTGAACCTGGACGGCTCCGACCCGCACATCGTGTACCTGACCAGCGGGACAACCGGCGCACCCAAAGGGGTCGTGGTGAGCCACAGCGCCTCCTGGCTGAGGGCTTTCCCCGGAGGGTCCACCTTTGCCGACGGGCTGCGCGGAGACGGCGGGATCCTCGCGGCCTTTCCACTCTTCCACTACGGCGGCTGGCACTACGTCCTCGAATCGTGGCACCACCGGTGCGCGTTCCACGCGTGCGACCGTTTCGACGGCGAGACGCTTGCCTCCGTCGCGTCGCGCCGGCGACCGTCGGCCATGTACTGCATACCCGCCGTTTGGGAGCGCGTCCTGGAGAGCGCGAAGGGAGAAGAGCTCTCATCAATCCTCCACGCGGACACGGGAACCTCGGCCGCTCCGCCTGACCTGCTTGCACGGCTAAAGGAGCGGATGCCACTAGCGACCACCTCGGTCCTCTACGGGTCGACCGAAGGCGGCCACCACACCACACTGCTCGACCGCGACATCCCTGACCACCCCGGGAGCGTGGGCCGCGCGGCCCCCCCGGGGATCATCCGTGTCGACGGCACGGGCGAGGTCCTCTACCGGAGCCCGACTGTAATGACGGGATACCTCAACCGCGCCGAGGAGACCGAAGCCGCGCTTCGCGACGGCTGGTACCACACAGGTGACCTGGGCGTGATGGACGAGCGCGGGTATCTGTACATAACAGGCAGAGTGCGCGAGGTCATACGAACCGGCGGCGAGACGGTGTCCCCGGCAGAGGTCGAAGCGGCGCTGCGGGGGTACCCCGGCATCGAGGACGTCGCGGTGGTGGGCATCGCCGATCGCACATGGGGTGAGACCGTGACAGCGGCCGTCGTGTGCGCACCCGGGCACGCCGTCCCCGCCGTCGGCGATCTCCGTGACCACATCGGAGCAAGGCTTGCGCCGTACAAGCACCCTCGAGCCGTCGTGGCGGTCGAACGGATCCCGCGGACGCCGGCGACGGGCCAGGTGCAGAGAACCCTGCTTCGCGACCTGCTGGCCGAGGATCGGACCTAGCCCAGGCAGACCACGAGCCCGGCCGGGATGGCGGGTGGGGCTCCCGGGGCCGGGCTCGCTGCTGGCGGCCAGAGTTGTTGTGACTACGTGCCGCTACTGTCACCATACCCCTGCGCCCCCGTTAAAACGCATCGACTTCGGCAACTGTGTCGCGGCGTCCGAACATGGAAGACGGTTGCACTGGCAAAAGCCGCTCGGGAGGCTGGCCCCGGGCCCAAAACTGTAATATGCTTCTACTACCACTCGCCGGTGATCGACCGTCGAGGCCGCGCTGACCGAAGCTGGGAGGGCCAGGAGAGACGATGCCATCCACCGCCGACCGCTACACGATCATCTCCGCTGACACCCACACAGGTGGAAGCCACGCACAGTACCGGGACTACCTGGATCCCGCCTTCCGCGAGGAGTTCGACGAGTGGCGCGGCCGCTACCGAAACCCTTACAAGGACCTCAAGGACACGGACCTCAGGATCCGCAACTGGGACAGCGAGCGGCGCTGGGCCGATCAGGAACGCGACGGTGTAGTGGCGGAGGTGCTGTTCCCCAACACCATCCCTCCGTTCTTTCCGAGCTTCGTTCTGTTCGCGACCCAACCCTCAGCGGAGGACTACACGCGCAGACGCGCAGGAGTCCATGCCCACAACCGCTGGTGCGCCGACTTCGTGGCCGAATACCCCGAGCGGCGGGCCGGCATCGGCCAGATCTTCCTCAACGACATCGACGACGCGATCGAAGACGTCCGCTGGATCAAGGAACACGGGTTGCGCGGCGGTGTTCTCCTGCCGAACATCCCACCGGACGTGAAGTGGATCAAGCCGCTGCACCATCCCGACTACGACCCTCTGTGGGCGGTGTGCCAGGACCTGGATATCCCGATTTCGAGCCACGGAGGGACCGGCACCCCCGAGTACGCGAAGACGCCGTCGTCTGCTGTGCTGATGATCGCCGAGGTGCCGTTCTACTCGCAGAGGCCGTTCCAGCAGCTGCTCGTCGGTGGAGTGTTCGAGCGGTTCCCGCGGATCCGGTTCGTCATGACCGAGACCGGCTGTTCCTGGATCCCGCCGCTCCTGCGCCGTCTCGACGACCTGCTCGAGCGCATCCGTGTCAACAAGGCGGTCGGTGAGCTGCGCTTCAGCGACGACATGATCCTTCCCCTTTCGGCGACCGAGTACTTCCACCGCAACTGCTGGGTGGGAGTGAGCCAGCCCACACCTTCGGACGCCATCGCTCTCATGCAGCTAGGCGGGGACCACTTCATGTGGGGCAGCGACTACCCCCACGACGAAGGCACCCATCCCTACACACGCGAGCATCTCCGCCAGCTGTTCCACGACAAGCCGGAGGAAGATCTGCGGGCCTTCCTGGGCGGCAACGCAGCGAAGTTCTACGACTTCGACATGGACGCCCTGGCACCACTCGCCGCCAAGTACGGACCCACGGTCGACGAGCTCTCGACTCCGCTGGACAAGCTGCCCGAGCACCCCAACGAGGCACTTCTGCGGGCCGCGGTCTAGCTCAGCCACACCGGCATGGATTTCGACGACACGCCCGAAGAGGCGGCTTTCAGGGCGGAGGCACGCGCGTGGCTGTCGTCCCGTGCGCGTCCGAAGACGGCTGATAGCGCCCCGCCGGCCATGTTGACCGACGCTTTCTCCCCGGCAGAGCGCGAGCACGTGCGCAGCTCGAAGGAATGGCAGGCGACCCTCTACGACGGCGGCTGGGCGGGGATCACGTGGCCGAAGGAGTACGGAGGAAGGGGCGGGACGCCTATCCAGGCGGCGATCTTCGCCCAAGAGCAAGCCCGCTTCGACGTCCCGGGTTCGATCTTCGCCCAAGGGATCGGCATGGCGGGGCCGGCCTTGATGGCGCACGGGAGCGAGGCACAGAACGATCGGTTCCTACCTCCGATGCTGCGAGGCGAAGAAGTGTGGTGCCAGCTCTTCAGTGAGCCGGGCGCCGGTTCGGACCTCGCCAGCCTCGTCACCCGGGCGGAGCGCGACGGCGAGCAGTGGGTCGTCAACGGGCAGAAGGTCTGGACGTCCAGTGCGCACTACAGCGACTTCGGAATCCTCCTCGCCCGCACAGGAGAGCCGGCTGATCGCCACCGTGGGATCACCTATTTCCTGCTGGACATGCGCACGCCGGGCGTGGAGGTGAGGCCTCTGCGCCAGATGACCGGGTCGGCCCACTTCTGCGAGGTCTTCCTGACCGATGTCGAGGTCCCCGACGCGAACCGCGTAGGGCCGGTCAACGGCGGGTGGGCGGTGGCTATGACGACGTTGACGAGCGAGCGGTCGTTGATCAGCACCCTCGGCGGAGACCGGTTCGGGCGCCTCGCCGACCTCGCACGCGCCACTGGCGCGTCCGGTGACCCGCTGATCCGTCAGGCTCTCATGGACATCTACATCCGGTTCGAGCTCGTCAAGTACCTCGGCTGGCGCCAGCTCACCGCGATGAGCCAGGGGCTCCCCCAAGGCCCGGAGAGCTCCGTCGCCAAGTTGGGCCTCTCCGTCGCTCTCGGACGGATGGGCGACGTGATCATGGGTCTCCGAGGCGCAGCCGGGACGGTCGCGAGCGAGGACCCGAACGCCGCGCACCTCGACTCGTTGTTCCTCGGCCAGTGGTCGTCGCGGTTCGGTGGAGGCACCGAGCAGGTCCAGCGCAACATCATCGGCGAGCGGATCCTGGGCCTGCCCCGCGAGCCTGGCCGGAGCTAGACGAGGGGCCTCTACGATCGGGGGATGCCACCCGAAGTAGCGCCCTACGGAACCTGGACCTCGCCGCTGTCGCCGGAGCGCCTCGTCGAGGCGGTGGTGCGACTCAGCCAACTCCAGGTGTGCGGCGACGACATCTACTGGGTCGAGTCCCGACCAGCCGAGGGCGGTCGAGAGGTGATCGTGCGTCACCGCGACGGCGCGACTGACGCGATACCTGCCGGCTTCTACGCGCGGACCCGAGTACACGAGTACGGGGGCCGGTGCTACGCGGTGCACGGCGACGTCATCGTCTTCTCCAACTGGTCCGACCAGAGGCTCTGGGTCATCGACGGCGGTGATCCCAGGGCACTTACCGCCGACCCCGATCTGCCAGGTGCGGTCCGGTTCGCAGACCCGGTGTTCAACCTCGACGGGACTCACGTGTACTGCGTCCGGGAGCGCCACCTCGACTCGGGCATGGTGGTCAACGACCTCGTTAGCATCCCGCTGGCGGGCGGTACACCCATGACCCTCGCCGAGGGTCACGACTTCTACACCGCGCCGAGGGTTTCTCCCGATGGCCAACGGCTGTGCTGGGTCACGTGGGACCTCCCCGACATGCCCTGGGATTCGACGCAGCTGTGGACAGCGGACATCGCGGCGCCGGGCGAGCTATCGGCGCCGTCGTTCCTCGCCGGGGGAAACGGCGAGTCCATCACCCAGCCGAGATGGTCGCCGGACGGCTTGCTTCATTACGTATCGGACCGCAGCGGGTGGTGGAACGTATATGACGAGAGCGGCCGCGCGCTCTGCCCGATGGAAGCGGAGTTCGGCCGGCCGGACTGGGTTTTCGGGGCATCCACCTACGGCTTCACTGCCGCTGGCGACCTGCTGGCCGTCTGGGAATCCGACGGTGTTGATCACCTGGGCCGGCTCCAAGGTGGAGGCGCGTCGGAGATGTCCATGTCTTTCACTTACTTCGCCGGACTGGCGGTCACCGGCGAGGACGTGGTCGCCATCGCGGCGTCGCCGCTGGACCCTTCCTCGGTGGTGCGGATCTCGGGCGATGGAGCCACACACTGCCTCCGCTCGTCGCAGGAGCAGTTCATGAGCCAGGAGGACATCTCGGTCCCAACGCACGTGCGGTTCCCCACAGGCTCGGACGAATCCGCCTTCGCCCTCGTCCACCTCCCTGCGAACCTGCGCTACTCGGCACCGGCCGGGGAACGCCCGCCGGTCCTCGTCCTCATCCACGGCGGCCCCACCTCGTCAGCTCCGCCGGTCTTCGACCGGTCCGTCCAGTTCTGGACGACACGCGGCTTCGCGGTGGCCAACGTCAACTACCGGGGCAGCAGCGGCTACGGGCGCGCTTATCGTGAGAAGTTGAAGGGCAACTGGGGAATAGCCGACGTCGAAGACTGCGCCTCGGTCGTCGATTGGCTCGACTCCCAAGGTCTAGTCGACGGAGATCGGGCTCTCATCCGCGGCGGTAGCGCCGGCGGGTTCACCACGCTCGCTGCTCTGGTCTTCACCGACGCCTTCGCCGCTGGCGCCAGCCTGTACGGCGTCGCCGATCTCGAGCTGCTCGCTCGCGACACCCACAAGTTCGAGTCGAGGTACCTCGACTCGCTCATCGGTCCTTGGCCGCGGGACGCGGACAAGTACCGGAACCGCTCGCCCGTGCACCATCTGGACCGGTTCCACCGACCCGTGATCCTCTTCCAGGGGTCAGAGGACGCGGTTGTCCCACCGGCGCAGTCGAAGCTGATGTTCGACGAGCTGACGTCCCGCGGCCTCGACGTCGAGTACGTGGAATTCGAAGGCGAGCAGCACGGGTTCCGCAGGGCCGAGACGATCATCGCGGTCGCGACCCGGGAGTTGGGGTTCTACATGCGCGTGCTCGGCCTCGGCGTCAGCCCTCGAGCTTGATCGCCTGCTTCGGGCAGCGCTGCACCGCCTCCTCGACCTTGGCCCTCAGCTCCTCCGGTGGGTTCTCCTGCAGGACGTACATGTAGTCGTCATCTCGCACCTCGAACACCTCGGGTGCCGCTGCCATGCACAAGGCATTGCTCTCACACAGGTCGTAGTCGACCACGACTCGCATCGGTGACCTCCGGGACTTCTCGTTTGAAAAGACGCTAGCGGCTGGCGGTCATTGGACGCTCGCCTCCACCGCCTCCCCGATGACGTCCAGGGCGTCGTCGAGCAGGTCGTCGGGGATGGTGAGAGGCGGCAGCAACCTCACGACGTTGCTCCACGTACCGCAAATGAGGACCACGACGCCGGCCGACAGGCACGCCGCTGTCACGGCCCCCGCGGCGGCCGGGTCCGGTTCGAGCGACCCCGGCACGACGAACTCCATTGCCTGCATGGCGCCGCGGCCGCGGACGTCGCCGATGCTGCCCCGGTTCTGCTGGAATTCGTGCAAGCGGGAGGAGATCTTCGATCCGACCCGCTCGGCTGCGGATGCCAGGTCGTGCTGCTCCATGAAGTCGATCGCCGCCAGCGCCGCGGCGCACGACACGGGGTTGCCGGAGTAGGTGCCGCCCAACCCTCCCGGGTGGACCTTCGCCATCAGGTCGGCACGACCAGTAACCCCCGACAGGGGCATCCCGGCGGCGATCCCCTTCGCGGTGGCGACCAGATCAGGCACCACGCCTTCGTGCTCGCACGCGAACCAGCGGCCCGTGCGGCAGAAACCCGACTGCACCTCGTCGGCCGCGAACAGGACGCCCCGGTCCCGGCACCATTGCGCCACCGCCGCGAGGAACCCGTCGGCGGGCACGACGAATCCCCCCTCTCCTTGGACCGGCTCGATTAGAACGCACGCCAGGTTGTGGGCGCCCACCTGCTTCTCGAGCAGATCCAGAGCCCGCTTCGCCGCCTCCACTCCGCTCATCGACTGCGGGTCCCGGAAGGGATAGGACATCGGCAGCCTGTACACCTCGGGCGCGAACGGGCCGAAGCCGTCCTTGTAGGGCACGTTCTTGGCGGTAAGGGCCATGGTCAGGTTGGTTCGACCGTGGTACGCGTGATCGAACACCGCGACCGCCTGGCGCCCGGTGGCGCGCCTTGCGATCTTCACCAGGTTCTCCACGGCCTCCGCTCCGGAGCTGAACAGGACCGACGTCTTGGCGTGGTCGCCGGGTGTGAGCGAGTTCAGCCTTTCGCACACCGCCACGTACCCCTCGTAAGGCCCCACCATGAAGCAGGTGTGGGTGAAGAGCTCCACTTGGCCGCGAACCGCTTCTACGACAGGTTCGATCGAGTGGCCGACGCTGTTAACGGCGATGCCCGAACCCATGTCTATGAACTGGTTTCCGTCCACGTCGACCAGCACGGATCCCTCCGCCCTGTCGATGTAGACCGGCATGCTCGAGGACACGCCCGGAGCGACCGCCGCTTTACGGCGAGCGGCGAGCTCGAGCGATCTCGGTCCCGGTACATCGGTGATGAGGGCGCGCTTCATGGAACCTAGCCAGCGGGCCGGTAATGGGCGTCGTTGAACGCACGCAGCACCGGGCCGTTGGGCCCGGGCCCGAGGATGCTCACCGACGCCACGTCGACGAACATCCTCCAGCTCGTCTCGTCGCCGGCGCCGATCGCCCAGGCGACGGCCGCTTTGATCGGCGACACGTGGGTCACTACCACAAGGTCCACCTCGGACGCCTCCTTCCACAGGTCCTCACACGCCTCGCGCACCCGCTTCGACACCGTAACGAGCGACTCCCCACCCTCGGGCTCGTAGGAAAGATCCCTGCTCCATCCCCGCCACAGCTCCGCTGCGTCCTCGAGCTTGAGGCCGTCGAAGATCCCGTAGTCGATCTCGATCCAGCGGTCGTCGACGCTGACCGGAGGTCCGAGCGCCGCAGCGGTCTGCCGGGCCCGGACAAGCGGGCTGGACACGACCCTGGTGGCATTGCTCAGGGCGTTCACCATCCCCAAGGCATCGGCCTGGCGCTGGCCCACGTCGTCGAGGGGCGCGTCCTCACGTCCCAGAAGCCGGCGTCCGGCGTTGTGTGCAGTCCGCCCGTGGCGGACGAGATAAAGCACCAATGTGAAACTACTCCCCGCCGGCGGCGATGGCCGTAACCTCCGTCGCCTGGTCGGGAGGGATGGCCTCCACCGTGGGGTCGGATAGCGCCAGGCGCCGGCGCAACGCCCACCAGCCGAACGCCGAAGCGGCCAGAGCGGCAGCCCCTCCCAGGCCCAGCGCGTAGCGGGCACCGGCTGCGCCCCCGACGAAACCGACGAGCGGACCCCCGACGGGAGTCGATCCGAGGAACGCAACTGACCAAAGGGACATGACCCTGCCGCGCATCTGAGGGTCCGACTCGAGCTGCAGGGTTGAGTTGCCGAGCGCGAGGAAGGTGACCGAGCAGGCACCGACGAGCAGTAGCGAGATCTCCTCGACCAACAGTGACGGGGAGACCGCGGCGAGCAGTACGACCAACCCGAAAATCGAAGCGGTCACCACCAGCCGGCGCGGACCTCCCCTGCGGCTGCCGGCCGCTACGAGGCCTCCGACGACCGCACCGATGCCCATGAACGCCGTGAGGTAGCCGTAGGTCCGCGAGTCTCCGTGGAAGGTGTTGCCCGCCATGAGTGGCAATGAGGTCTGGAACTCGTAGGTGAGGCAACCGATGAGCGCCATCATGATGAGCGCGTCGCGCACCACCGGCGTCCTGCCGACGTAGCGGAAACCTTCCGTCAGCTGGCCCCGCAGCCGGGAGCTGCGCGGCGCTGGGCTGAGCTTGGTCCTGTCCATCATCTTCAAGGCGAGCAGCACGAACGCGAACGAGATGCCGTTTGCCAGGAAGCACCAACCGCTCCCGACGGTGGCGATCATGACACCGGCTGCAGCAGGCCCGATCGCTCTCGCAGCGTTGACCATCACGGAGTTCAGCGTCACGGCGTTCGCAAGCTGCTCGCGCCCCACCATCTCGACGATGAAGGTTTGACGTGTCGGGTTGTCGACGGTGTTGATCAACCCGAGGGAGACCGCTATGACGTAGAGAGGCCACAGGCTCAGATGCCCACTCAGGTCGAGACCGGCCAACACCAGGGCCTGCAAGCCCGCCATGCCCTGGGTCCAGAAGATGATCCGGTACTTCCCGAACCGGTCCGCAATCGTGCCCCCGAATGGCCCTAGCAACAGGATCGGCAGGGTTTGCAGAGCGACAATGAGGCCGACCTGGAAACCCGAGTGGGTCATGGTGAACACCAACCAGGACTGGGTGATGCTCTGCATCCAGGTCCCGATCATCGACAAGCTCTGGCCCGCGAAGTAGTACCTGTAGTTACGGATCCGCAGAGAGGAGAAGGTGCGCTCCACGGTCGACCGTGCTGCGGACACCATCGCTACCGGACCTTCTGCCTTTCGCTTAGCTTTGCTAAGAGATTATCAGGCCGGAGCTGTCATCCCACCACCAAAATCCTCCCGCACTGGTCGCAGGTCACCATTTCCCCTGCCGGCAGGTGGCGGATCCGGTCGAGTTCGGTGGCCGGCAGCGTCAGATGGCAGCCGTCGCAGCGGTTGCCGACCAGCCGCGCGACGGCGACACCTCCGAGCCGGGATCTCAACCGCTCGTACTGGGCGGACAACGACTCCGGAACTCGCGCAGCGGTCTCCTCCCGCCTCCGGTCGAGCTCCGCGATCTCCGAATCGACTTGCTCCTCCGCTGCGGCGAGCGCCCGGCCGATGCCGTCGCCCTCCGCTCGGAGACGGGCGAGCTCGGATTCGTGCACGGTCACCTGGTCGTCGAGAGGTTCGCGCTCCTCGAGCACCGCCAGGAGCCGGTCCTCGATTCCAGACACCCGGGCCTTCAGGGAGTCGAGCTCCTCGGACATCGCCTGGAGCTCGCGGGACGCCGATACCTCTCCGCCATACAGGCGGCGGCTGACCTCCGCGGAGCGCCGCTCGGCGGCTGTGAGCTCCGATTCGAGCGCGTCCTGCCGGGAGGCCACTTCGTCTCGAGCGGCCGCCGCGTCCCGGAGCGCGGACCGGGTCTGCTCCACGCGCCGTGCGATCTCCACAAGAGCCGCGCGCTCCGGCAGGGTCGCCCGGCGGTGCTTGTGCTGGTCTATAGAGGTGTCGAGGGCCTGAAGATCCAAAAGCGCGTTCGGTTCCTCGAGGACCATCAATGCCGCCCGTGACCCGGTTGGGCAGCGGGTGCGGGCGCCGGAGCAGGTGCGGTCGGGGCGGGTACCGGGCTGGATGGCTGGTAGGGGGTGGGGCCTGAGTTCACGTACCCATAGTTGTGGTCGAGGACGTCGTCGCGCACGAGTGCAGGTGAAGTTATGTAATGGGGCGCGGGGAGGAGGCCCATGTTCGGCGGCGTGAACTGGAGGACGGGCTGACCGTTGAGTGCGGCGATCATGAAATCGTGCCAGGTGTGCGCCGGGAATGTGCCGCCGTAGACCTGGGGGGCACCCCCGACGTCGACCATCGGCACTTCGGCGCCCCGGTTGCCCATCCAGACCGTCGCCTCGAGTTGGGGTGTGAAGCCATTGAACCAGGCATCCACGTTGTGGTTGGTCGTCCCGGTCTTGCCTGCGGCCGGCCTACCCGCCAGCGCTGCTGCCGTACCCGTGCCGTTCTGCACCACCGCCTGAAACGCCACGTTCGCCTCCTCCGCGATCTGCGCCGCGACCACGCGGTGACCCGGATCCCCACCGGTGTAGATGGTCCTGCCCGACCGATCGACCACATGGTCGATGAAGCTCGGGGCGTGGTACACGCCACCGTTGGCGACAGCGGCGTACGCCGCCGCCATCTCTATCGGGTGCACCGCGACCGACCCGATCACGATCGACGGGTACGGCTCGAGATGCGCGGTGATCCCGAACCGGTGTGCCATGGAGATCACGTTCGGCAGACCCACCTCGTGAGCGAGACGGATGAAGGCACAGTTGGTCGACTGCGCAGTCGCGTTGAGAAGGGTGAGGATCCCGCCACCGTTACCCTCGTCGTTGTTCGCGGGGTTGGTCACCAGGTCGTGGTCCGTGGGAAAGTCGATCGCGCACGGAGACTGCCCGTCGAGCGTGTCGAATATCGAGTACCCGCCTTCGAGCGCGGCGAGAAGGGTGAAGATCTTGAACCCGGACCCGGGCTGGCGCGTCCCCTGGGTGACCACGTCGAAGCGGTTCTGCTCGAAGGACGGACCGCCAACCATGGCCCGCACCTTCCCGGTTGCTGGATCAACCGCCACCATGGCCTCTTCGAAGCCTCGGTTGTTCGCCGGCGTGTCGTTCTTCACCGCTTGTTCGGCGGCGGCCTGTACCGACGGGTCCAGGTCGGTGTAGATGTTCAGTCCCCCGTCGAACAACTCCTTGTACCGCTGGGCGTACGTGCTCCCCAGCGGGCTGCCCGGGCCGAGCAACTCGGACTCGACCTCCCTCACGTAGTAGTCGCTCATGCCGTCCGCCGCGACCGGCTGCTCGACCACCGACTTGGGCAACGGCGACGAGTTCGCTGCGATCTGCTGCGCCGCGGTGATGTCGCGGTAGTGGAGCATCCGGTCGAGCACTTCGGAACGACGCGTCTGTGCCTCTGCGGGATGAAGGAGCGGGTCGTACCCGTTGGGGTTCTGGATCATCCCGGCCAGCAACGCTGCCTGCGGCAGGGTCAGCTGGCTGGCGTGCTCCCCGAAGTAAGCCCTCGCCGCCGCTTCCACCCCGTAGGCACCGTTCCCGAGGTAGATCGTGTTCAGGTACGCCTCGAGGATCTGGTTCTTGGTGTAACGGCGTTCGAGGCGGTCTGCGAGAACTGCCTCTTTGATCTTGCGTGACAGCTTGCGTTCCGAGTTGAGGTAGGTCTGCTTCACGAGCTGCTGGGCGATCGTCGAGCCGCCCTGGAGCGCCGTACCAGAAGAGTCCGCCGCGAAGGCCCTGACGATCGAGGGGATGTCGAAGCCGCCGTGCGTATAGAAGCGGTGGTCCTCCGTGTCGAGGGCAGCCGTCACCATCGTCTTCGACACCTGACCGAGAGGTACCGGGATGCGAGTCTGCGAGGCCTTCAAGACGGCGAGCACCGTCTTGCCGTCAGCGGCGTAGACGGTCGATCCGTTGACCGGATCGACTTCCAATGCGGCGAGTGGCGGGATGGTCGCGCTGGCGGCCCCGTGGACCATGCCGTCGCCGACCGCGGCGAGAGCGGACGCTGATCCGGCCATGACCGCTGCGGACACGGCTATCACGGCCGCGAAGCGCACTGCGGTGGAGCGGGCCGGGCGGAACACGAGGGGTAGTAGCTACCCACCCTAAGCGCCTCTCATGCAGGCGCCGGCCCGCAACCTGCCGCCGGTTAGCCGGACAATACGACTCCGGCGGTCGCTTCGCGCTCGCCTAGACGATGACGGTCTTGTCGTCGACGACGTAGTCGAACACGAGCGGCGTGCATTTGCGTTCCATGATCCAGCCGCCGAAGGCAAGGTGCTCCTTGTGCCCGAGGTACTGCTCGTAGGAGGCCTGGTCGGGGAATTCCATGAACAGCAGGTACTGGTACCCCTGTGAGTAATCCGTCGACAGTGCGGAACCGAAGCGAAGAGTGGAGATACCGCCGATGGCTTCGGGCCACGCCTGGACCTGCCGGCACATCTCCGCCTCGTCCTCGGTCCCGAGCTTGTCGGGGAAGGCCAACAGCACGACATGTTGCAGGCTCACGGTCCCTCCTCCCGCCGACACGGTGCCGGCGTCCATGGTGGGGGCCGCATCTCGTCCCCGGGAGCGGGGATTTCTGGCTTCACGGCCCTGCGGTGAAGTCTAACCAACCAAACCCTTGCCCACCTTCCACAGGAGGTAGGCGCTCAGGGTCGTGATGGCCACGGTGGAGGCGCCGAGGAAACCCGAGGTAATGGTTCGGTTGACACCCGAGCCCATGACGTCCCGCCGGCTGGTCAACAGCGTAAGGGGCACCAGGGCAAAGGGAATAGCGAAGGACAGCACGACCTGCGAGTACACGAGCGCGTCGGTCGTGTTGGCCGCGAAGGCGAGGACCAGAAGGGAGGGCGCGATCGTGACGAGGCGACGGAGGTAGAGCGGGACACGCCAGTTCATGAAGCCTGCCATGACGACCTGGCCCGCGTAGGTGCCGACGCTCGACGAGGAGAGACCGGCGGCGATTAGCGCCGCACCGAATGCCAGGGCCGCTCCGCCTCCCACCATGGCAGCGAGATGGACGTGGACCTCCTGGAGCTGGGTGACTGCGGGCATGCCGGACCGATAGAAGAGGGCCGCCGCCACGCACAGCATCGCCAGGTTCACCAAGCCGGCGACGCCTAGACCGACGACACAATCCCAGCGGTTGAATCGTATGAGCCTTCGCAGCTCTTCTTCGTCCCGGGGTTGGATGCGGTCCGTCTGCAACGCGGAGTGCAGGTAGACGACGTGGGGCATCACGGTGGCACCCACGATGCCCATGGCCAAGGTCACCGCGTTGGTGTTGCCGAGACGGGGCACCAAACCGGCGGCGATGCCGCCGTAGGACTGGTGTCCGGCCATGAAGAACAGACCGATCAGACCCCCGGCCACGAGGGCCATGAAGGCCACGATCGCCAACTCGAACTGCCGGTAGCCCTTGCGCTCGAGGGCGAGCACGCCGAAGGCCACAACGGCGGTGACGAGCCCGGCTGGGAGGAGGGGCAGGCCGAAGACGAGGTTCAGCCCTATAGCGGCGCCGACGACTTCGGCGAGGTCGGCGGCCATCGCCACGATCTCTGCTTGGCCCCAGAGGAAGAGATTGACTCCTTTCGGATACAGATCACCGCAGAGCTCCGGGAGGCTCCGCTGGGTGACGAGCCCGAGCTTCGAGGTGGCGTACTGGATCAGGATCCCGAGAAGGTCGGCGAGAAGGATGACCCAGACGAGGAGATAGCCGTGAGCGCTTCCCGCCTCGAAGTTGGTGGCGAAGTTGCCGGGGTCGACGTAGGCGACGGAGGCCACGAACGCCGGGCCGAAGTAGACGAGGGCCGACCGGATCCGGCCCCGAGGCAGGAGGACCGGCAGCACTCCTGTCAGCTGCCTTCGACCTGGCAGGGGAAGTTCTGCCGGCGGGCGAAGTCGTCCACCTGGTCGGGGGATCACGGATGCATGATTGAAGAGCGGTCACGTCCCGGTCGCGACGGGGGAACCACCACCGCTTCGAGTGCCTTAATCGAGGACGACTATGGCGTGCACCGGGCACTCGATGATGGCGCGCCTGACGCTGCTCTCGTCCGCCGGAGCAACCTCGTTCGAACCGGCCAACGACGCATATCCCCAATCGTCAAGGGAGAAGTAGTCGGGAGCGTGCAACGCGCACCTCCCGAACCCGTCACAGACCGTTCGGTCGAGCTTGATCCTCATCGACGGGACCCCTCTGGTTCCATGGTCATGGCGAACGGCTTCAGCTGGGGAGCACCGCCGCACACGTCACAGGTCGTCCCCAGGTGCCCTTCGACCTGGTCCGGGAACTCAAGCAGAAGAGATCTGGCAAGGTTGGCGGCCCCGTCGAGGGTCGCGCAGGCGCCTCGCCCGGGCAGCACCTCTCCCCACCGCCGCAACCGCTCGACGTCTGTCCGGTCGGCCGACCCTTCGCGTAGGGAAGCCAGGACACCGGCCATCGCCGCCGTGCCGTTGAAGCAGGATCCGCACTGGCCCGCGTTCTCCCGGCCGAAGTAGGCCATCACATCGGCGGCGACCGCGACCGGGCAGTGGTCCCCGCCGAGGATGGACACGGCTCCACAGCCGAGCCCGCTGCCGGCTTGAGAGAGCGAGTCGTAGTCGAGCGTGAGCTGCTCGGCGCGAGGCCCGATCAAACCCGCGAAGTAGCCGCCCATCAAAGTGCCGGCAATCACCCCGCGATTGCCTCCCAACTGGTCCACGGCGTCGCGCAGCGGCGTGCCGAGCGCCACCTCGTACAGGCCCGGAGTCGTCACGGCGCCACCAAGGGTCAGCAAGAACGTGCCGGGAGCCCCATCGGTTCCGTAGGTCCGGAACTCATCCACGCCACGGGCGGCCAGGAACGGAAGGTTGGCGAGGGTCTCGACGTTGCTGACCAGGGTCGGCTGCCCCCCGACGCCGACCTCGAACGGCCGCGGAGGCTTGTCGGTCGGCTTCGCCGGTCCTCCGTTGACGGCCCGGACGGCCGCCGTCTCCTCGCCGGCTATGTAGGTCGGTTCGACGCGATGGACCGAGACGCTGTAGCCATCCACCGGCCGCTCCTCGAGCGCCTGCCAGATGCTTCGCTCGCTCTCCTCGTCGGACAGATAGACCACCGCGTGTGATGCCCCGACGAGCTGGACGGCAAGTCGGACACCATCGAGGACGAGGTGAGGCCGGGTCCGCATGAGCCATCGATCCTTGACCGATGCCGGCTCTCCTTCTTCCCCATTTGCCAGCACCACAGGGGCCGTGCGGGACGCCCGGACGGCCGCCACCTTCCGCGTGAAGGGGAACGCCGCTCCCCCGCGGCCACGCAGGCCCGACGCCTCCACGGCCTGGAGGAGGGCCGACAGGTCGGGGCTCGGCGCGTAACCGCCTGTTGCGAGGTACTCGGAGAGATCCTCGCGTCCCGTCTGCTCACGCAGCAGCCGGGGAACGATTCCAGGCGCCGCCGCCACCCGCAACAGCTTGCTCGTCCCGTGGGCGGCGCCCGTGATCGTGCTCTCTGTCATGGCGTGCTCATCGTCTCGGCACCACCCACGAAATCGAGGACCATGGGAGCAGCCATGTACCAGTAGTCGAAGATGCTGCCCTCACCCCTCTGTGCCCGTTCGCCTGCCCGCTCCCAGGCGTCCTCCGGCCACGGCGGGTCGACCAGCTTCGAGCCCTTGATGAGGACGTTCATCTCCAGTGAGGTGCGCTTCGGATGGTCCATATCCTTCGCGCCGCCGCGGATTATGAGCGTCGGGATGGTGAGCCTGTCGAACGCCTCGTCATCGACGCCCGGTATGGTCTGCCCGGGCTTGGGTACGAAGGCGTTGAGCCAGCGAAGTTGCACCTTGAGGTACTCGTCCCGGTCGAAAGCGAGGAAGCGCTCCCGGTTCGCCGGGTTGAGCTCCAGGACCTGGGCCCAATCCGGCAGAGCTACAACGCTTTCCATCCCGCCGACCTTGGCCGCACGGATCTGCGGAAGGTTGTAAACCCACGCCAGGGTCACCTGCCCGAAAACCCCGCCGACGATGTTCCACACCACCAGCTTCTTGGCGATCTCGGGATAGAGCAACGCCGTCAGGATCGAGTCTCGTGCCCCGCCCGAACCTCCCGCCAGCACCACCGGGCCCATTCCCAGCTCCCGCAGGAGCAACGAA
>DATLUM010000005.1 GCA_035533095.1 Acidimicrobiales bacterium
CTGGCCGACGCCGAGCACGCCGGCGACTTCGGCCGCGGTTACCTCGGGATGGGCGGCGAGGGCGGCGGTGAGTGCCTCGTCGCTGAGCTTGGGGGGTCGTGCCATGGTGGCTCCTTTCGGGTCGAGCTGGCTCGTCACGAAGGCCCTACCTCGACCCGGCCGGTCACCTCAAGGCCAAAGACGAACTCGCCGGTGGCGGGCCCGGGGGGAAGAGCAGGGAGAGGTTCTGGCGCCGATTTTGTTGAAAACGGTGTCCCTGCCCCATGTTCTTTAGGTGACGCTTGCCCGGTCGTGGGCCGCCCATGACCACCACCACACCCCCCAACACGTCTCACCCAGCCCGGCCCGAGGTGCCGCTCGCCATCTGGCCGGTCGCCCAGACCACCGCCCAGTGGCAGCGCGCCGGGCGCTACCTGCCCGGCTGCGCCCGCCATCCCGGGAAGATGCTCCCCGAGCTCGCCCGGCGCATCGTCGGCGAGTACTCCGCCCCCGGCGACCTCGTCTGTGACCCGTTGGCCGGGATCGGCACCACCCTCGCCGAAGCCGCGTTGCTCGGTCGGCGTGCCGTCGGCGTCGAGTTCGACGAGCGATGGGTCACCCTCGCCACCGACAACCTCGACCACATGCTTGATGGCTTGAGTTGTCGCCTCGCCGGGATCCGCCAGGGCGATGCCCGCCAGCTCCACGACGTCCTCGGCGATCTTGCCGGGCGGGTCGACCTGGTCGTCACGTCCCCGCCGTATGGGAGCGACGCCGGGATGATCGACAAGCAGGCGTGGATCGCCGGCGGGCGGCTCTGCCCAGCCGACACCCTCAACTACTCGACCGACAAGGCCAACCTCGGTCACGCCCGCGGCCCCGCCTACGAGCAGGCCATGGCCGACGTCTACGCCGCCTGCCATGCCGTACTTCGCCCCGGCGGCTACCTGGTGGTGGTGACCAAGAACACCCGGCGCAAGGGCCGCACCCTGGACCTCGCCGGGCTCACCGTCACCCTCGCCACCGCGGCGGGGTTCAGCTACCTCGGCCATGTGATCGCGCTGCACGCGGCGATCCGAGACGGCGACCTCGTCGCCCGGCCCTCCTACTGGCAGACCACCCAGATCCGCCACGCCCGCGCCAAGGGCGAGCCCGCCCACCTCGTCGCCCACGAGGACGTGACCGTCTTCAGCGTCCCAGCAACGACCCGAGAGGAGACCGCCGATGCCCGCTGACCTCCCGCTGTCGGTGTGGCCGACCGCCCAGCAAAACGCCCGGGCCCAGCGCGCCGGGCGCTACGTCGAGATCTCCGGCACCCATCCCGCCAAGATGCTCCCCGCCATCGCAGCACGCGCCATCGCCACCTACAGCGCACCAGGAGACCTGGTCCTCGATCCGATGGCCGGCATCGGCTCCACCCTCGTCGAAGCCGTCCACCTGGGGCGCGACGCCATCGGGGTCGAGTACGAGCCGCCCTCGGCCGAGCTCGCCCGGGCCAACCTCCGCCACGCCAAGAGCCAGGGTGCGACCGGTCACGGCGAGGTGGTCTGCGGAGACGCCCGGCACCTTCCCGCGGTCGTCGACCCCGCCGCCGTGGGCCTGGTGGCGCTCGTGGTCACCTCCCCTCCCTATGGGGCGTCGCTGCACGGCCGGGTCACCGCCCGGCCCGGCCAGGGGATCGCCAAGTCCCACAACCGCTACTCGACCGACCCGGCCAACCTCGCCCACGTCGGCCTCGGTGGCCTCTTGGACGCGATGGGCACGATCCTTGCCGGCTGCCAGCGGGTGCTGCGCCCCGGCGGCTACGTGGCGATGACGGTGCGGCCCTACTGGCACGCCGGCCGACTCGTCGACCTGCCCGGGGCCATGGTCCGGGTCGGCGAGGAGTCCGGCCTCGTCCTCTACGAGCGCAACGTCGCCCTCCTCGCCGCCCTCCGCGACGACCGGCTCGTGCCCCGCTGCTCGTTCTTCGCCCTCGAACAGGTCCGCAAGGCCCGAGCCAAAGGCGTCCCCCGCCAGGTCATCGCCCACGAGGACCTCCTGGTCTTCCGGGTCCCGCCGATCTCCACCAGTTGCGCTGACGTCGTCGTCCGCCTCGCCCAGCGCGCGAACGCCTCGTCGGCACGGAGGGCAGCGTGACCGGCACCGGGCCCCAGCGGCGCAGCGTGCCGGCGGTCGGCTGCGGCCTTGACTTGTCCGCCCCGAAGAGGCCTCCTCGAGGGCCCCAGCCCACAGCACGCCAGTCCCAGGAAGGAGCAACGCCCACGGCCATGGACCGCCACACCGCCATCCCGACCGCAGACCCCAGGCAGCCGGCCGGCGGCCGCCTCGTCGACCAGCGCCAGGCCGCCTCGCTCGCCGGGTGCTCCCGAGACACCATCGTCCGGGCCAGGCGTGCCGGGCGTCTCCCGCACTCCCGCCTCTACGGGCAGCGCTGGCTCATCGCCGTCGACGACCTCGCCGCCGCAGACCTCCTGCGCCCTGAGGGCACCGGCGGCGACACAGCGCCCGAGGCGGGCGCCGACCATGGCGGCGAGGCGTCGTCGGCAGCCGTGGAACTGGCCCGGGCCGAGGCCCGCCTCGGCGCCCTCCAAGACCTCCTCGCCCGCCAGGACGACGAGCTTGCCTTCCTTCGCCAGCTCGCCGCCGACCATCTGCGGCGGGCGAGCTGATGGGCCGGCCGATCACCGGGTCGCTGCGCCACCACCAGAACCGCTGGTGGGCGAGCGTCCCCCAACCCGGCGGGGTGGGACGCCGTCGCGAGGAGCCCTTCGCCAGCCAGGCCGACGCCCAGGCGTGGCTGACCCAGGCCGTCGCCGCCGCCCGGGCCGGCGAGAAGCTCCCCGACCCGGCCCGCTTCCGCACCACCAAGCCGCCTCGGCGAAAGACCCGCCCGACCGAGGCGCCCCGCCTGCAGCCCGACGTCGCCTCGCTCGCCCGAGCCTGGATGGCCGCCGCCTACGAGGACCTGCGCCGCGGCGGCCCCGAACGGGCCGAACGCGTCCGGCGGATCGTCGAGGGCTTCCTCGTCCCGTGGTTCGCCCCCCGCACCGCCACCATCGCGGATGTCACCTACTTCATGGCCCACGAGTGGCTGCTCCACCTCGTCGGGCGCGACCGCGCCGAGGTGAGCGGCACCCTGCTCGGCCCACCCCCGGTCCCCGGCCCCTACCGCGACGGGGAGGAGCTGAGCTTGGCCGAGGCCGCCCGGGCCGCTGGGGTGAGCCTGCCGACCGCCCGGCGACGCTGGCGGGCCGGGCAGCTTCCCGGCGCCTACCGCGACCCGACCGGCCAGGTGCGTGTGCCCGCCGCCGCAGCCTTCGCCATCACCGCCAAGCGCCGGGCGCCCACCGGCCTGTCCCAGGGGTACGTGACCGACGCCCTGTGGGTGCTGCGCCGGATCCTCGCCTTCGCCCGGGCCAACGGCCTCTTCCCGCCCGGCTTCGACCCCACCGAAGGCCTCGACGCCCCCCTCGCCGACAAGGCCGACCGTCGCCGGCCTGACCGAGGGGGCCAGCCCCGGCCGCTCACGCTCCCCGAGTGCGCCCGGCTCGCCTCCCACCTCCACCCGGTCCATCAGCTCGCCTTCTGGCTCCAGCGGATCATGGGCCTTCGCATCTCCGAAGCCTTCGGCGTCCGGGTCGCAGACGTCGTCGACCTCGGCGGCACCGGCCTGCTCGCCGTCCAAGGCCAAGGGGGGAGGAGCTTTGCCGTTCGCGACGACCACGGCCAGGTGGTCGCCGTGCCGTACAAGCTGACCACCAAGACCGCGGCGGGATCGCGGGTCCTCGTCATCCCCGAGCAGCTCATGGACCTCGTCCGGGTCGCCATCGACGCCTTCCACACCGACCCCGACACCGGCCAGGTCGACGCCGCCGCGCGCCTCGTCCCCGGCCTCCAGACCCCTGACCGCTCCGGCCAGCACGCCTATCGCCACGCCTTCGCCGAAGCCGCTACTGCCGAACAGCTTTCGGGTGACCACCTCGGCTTCGCCGTCTCCACCCACCTGCTGAGAAAGTCCTGCGCCACCGACCTCGCCTGGGCCGCTGGCATCGAGGACGCCGTGCGGCGCCGCTTCATGGGACACCGCGCCGGCGACGACGTCTTCGGGCGCATCTACACCCTCGACCACCCCGACGTCGCCCCCCTCCGAAAGGTCGCCGAGATCCTCGACCACGACATCGCCATGACCATCGGCACCCTCATGGTCCCGACCATCCGACACGCCCAGTGGGGGAGCGCCAACCCGCTCTCCGCACGCACCGACCACATCGACGCCACCCTGGCGGCCGCCGGCTGGCTCGTCGACCCCGGCAGCGACGACGACCCGCTCTGCGACGCCCAACGCGTCGCTGCCGAGGTCGACATCTACCCGACCACCGCCCGACGGTGGATGACTGACGGCACCCTCCCCACCGTCACCATCCCCGACGCCACCGGCGTCTCGCGCCGCTACGCCAAGCTCTCCGACGTCTGGGCCCACCGCGACCGCCTTGCCGGGCGTGTCCTGTTGCCCGACCTCGCAGAAGAGCTGGGCATCGCCTACCACGAGGCCTACCACGACCTCCGCCGGCTCGGCCTCCCCGTCGAGCAGCACCCCACCAGCCGCCAGTACCACTTGACTGCCGAGGCCGCCGACGCACTACGCGCCGAGCACCAGCGCATCCAAGAACTGCACCGCCGCTCGATGAAGCTCGCCGCCGCCGCCCGCCAGTTGGGCGTCGCCCTTTCCACCGCCGCGCTCCTCTCCCGCACTGGCCAGCTCGAGGTCGACCCCGAGACCGACTCCTCTGGTGCTCGCTTCGTCACCCGCACCTCCGTGCAACGGTGCTGGCTCGACCGGCATGGGCGCGGTAGGAGAGAGGTCCCAGCGACCGTGCGTCTCGACGAGGTCGTCCGTCTCACTGGCGCGAGTGAGAGGACGATCATGGACCTGGTGCGAGCCGGAGTGCTGGAGCAAATGCCGGGCCGGCGCACCTGCGAGATCACGCAGTCAAGCCTTCGGTCGTGGGTGGAGTCGACCTGCCCGGGTCCAAGGCCATGATTGCCCGCTGGCGCGCCCGTGCCCGCGTCAGTTGGCGATTGACGACGACCCGCCCCCTTCGCCCGTTGCTCAGCGCACCCGGTGAGGTAAGGGCCTGCGAGCTGTTGTCAAAAGCTCAACGGTCGTGCGGCAGAGCGAGGCGGCGTGAGCGGCTCTCGCCCGGGACGCTTCACAGTCCGAACTGCCAGCGGATGCTGTGGCGGTTGATCTCCGAGAACGGTCCAGCATCCGGTCCTGCCGGCGGCAGTGACGCTTCGGGTTGCAGCGCAACGTGAGACAGGTGCTCGACGGGCGTCTCGTGCATGATCCGGTTCAACATCTCGATCACGTGGGGGAAGAGCCGCTCAAGGAAGACACCTGGATCGAAGTGCAGTCGCCCCGGGACAAGTTCCTCGACGCCCCAGCGGGCTAGACCGCCGAGGGCAACAAGAGCGGCTCTCAGCTCGGGCTCGCGTGATGCCGGCAGGCTCACGAGCGTCCGCTCCCGTCGGCGCGGTCGACCGACGCCGACGGCCTGCATGGCCTCACCGTGGATCGAGTTTCGCAGAAGGCGAAGGATCGTGAGCGTGTGACCCTCGTCGGTTCCGGGCCGGAACAGGGCCGCGAGCGTCGGCTCTGCGGCAGCGACTTCGCTAACCCATCCGTTGCGCTGCCATCCGGCACGATGTGCCGGGCTTGTGAGACCGAGGACGGCGTGGGCGACTCGGGCGGTCGCGTCGACGGCGCCCAGCAGGAGGAGGAGGACGACGTCAAGCGCAGAGAGCGCTTCGTCGGCCGTGTCATTGTCTTGCGGCTTGTTGAGCCCGACGTGAACCGCGTCTCGCATCTGGAGCGCTCTTTGAGCTCGCTGCAGCACCGATTGGCCGAGGAGCAGAAGCCCGTCGTCACGTGCTCCGGCTGAATGCTGTGCGCAAGCCGTGAACCAGCGCCACGCCGACGGAAGAAGCTCACGGGCGCCTACCCAGAAGAACAGCCCCCGGTTCATGAGAGCGGAGTCGAGACCCTCCGGCGAGCGGTAGGTGACGTACTGACCCTGTGCCCGCAGGTACAGCCCGAGGACGGCGAGCGCCTCGTCCACGTCGACGATCGTCACGCTGTTTGCGATCTGCCAGGTCATGGCTCGCAGATATGGGCGCTTGGTGACGAAGAGGTCAGCGCCGATCGCGTCCGCCACCATCGCGGCGAGCGCGTCCGCACGTCGCTGGGTCGCCGCATCGCCCGGGGACCGGTCACCGTAGGCTTCGGTCGACGTGTCCGAGGCAGCGACCTCGGCGGCGTTGCCGTGCACCGCGTGGTCCGAGATGTGGTGGTCGTCTCCGGTCCGGGCAGCTCGATGTCCGGTGCCGTCGTCGGGGCTCAGGACCACCCAACCGGGGACCACCTCCCCCATGTACCGGTTGCGTTGGCGGGCGACGTCGGGAGGCGGTCCATCGTCCGCGTACTTGAAGCACTCGATGAGATCGAGCGTGAGCAGCCCCGCCAGAAGCTGGGCCTTCCCCCAGATCGAGAGGTCGGCTTCGGGGATGACGTCGGTATCAAGCAGCACGGCGAGCTTTCGGTACCGCTGGCGTCCGAGGAACAGCGGCGTAGCGCGACCCTCCTCGTACGGCGGCCATCCAGGCCGGATCGCACGGGAGCTTGGTGCCGTGTTCAGTCGTGGGAGCATGCCGGCGCCTGACAGAAAGGTGAGTGAGGAAAGATCATCGTAGGAACCCCGACAGCTGCGAGCATCCCGTCCAGGCAAACACGCCCGACCTGGTCAACCCCGGCGCGGATGGGCCCCACCGTCCGAGGTTCCGCTCTTCGCGGGTCATCGCCACCTATGGTGACGCTGGGATGGCCGCTCGACCTGATCTGCTCGAATGGCTCCGCGCCCAGTGCGCGGAGTTCGTCTTCTTGCCTGCCGGCGTCTACGTCGAGCAGGGCGAGCACGACTGGCCGCTCGTCGCGACGGACCCGGCTGATCTCACCGCCAAGCTCGACGAGGGCGGCCACCTCGCAGCCCTGCCGAAGGAGTCGGCGGCGCTGGCCAACGTCATCGAGGTGGCCCTCGTCGACTTCCTCTTGGACCGGCTCGACCAGACCCCCGGGGCGACCGGCCGACGCGGCGAGGAGCGCAGCTATCCCGACCTCGAGATCGGCGGGGAGGCGTTCGGCGCGACCTTCCACGCCGTCGACATCAAGATGGCCCGCCTCGCCAAGAAAAACGGGACGAAGACCCAATCCCGCTGCACCCTCTACACCGGGAACACCTACTTCAAGTGGCCGACCATCCGCTGGCCGGGCATGTTCCGGCCCTTCGACGACTACGCCACCCACCTCGACATCATCGGCGTCTACCGCCTCGACGTCGACTTCCGTGGACGGGTACGGGACCTGGAGCTGTTCGTCCACGAGCCGTGGCGCATCGCCTCCAAGGAGCGCTCCAGCACGACGCGTGAGTACCTCGGCGCCGTCGTCGAGGTGGCCGCGCTCCGGGAGGGGAGGGGCGAGTTCGACACCGAGGACGCCTTCTACAAGTACTGGCGTGCCTACCCCTTCCGTGTGCCCAAGGCCGTCGAGCGCCAGCTCCAAAAGGCGCTGCGTGAGCAGCAAGGGCGCACGTAGTCACACCCTCGCCGTAGCGTCGAGCTCATGTTCGATCTGTGGTCCACCCAGGAGGCGAACGAACCTGGCAGGATCGAGCGCGTGACGGTGCACGGGGTCGCGATCTCCCTCTTCTCCGGCGCGGGCGGCCTCGACCTCGGCGCCGAGCAGGCCGGGTTCCACACCGCGGCAGCCGTCGAGATCAACGACGACGCCGCGGACACGATGGAGAAGAACTTCCCCGGCCTCGCGAGCCCCGTCGTCCGCCAGTCGATCCTCGACGTCTCGACCAAGGAGCTGCTCCGAGCAGCCGGGCTCAAGGGCAGAGAGCGGCCCGAGCTTCTCATCGGCGGCCCGCCGTGCACGCCGTTCTCCAAGTCGGGCTTCTGGCTCGAATGGAAGCGCGCCGGCCTCGACCCCGACGCCAGCCTGCTCCAGTGCTACACCCGCGTCCTCGCCGAAGCCCGCCCCCGGGCCTTCATCCTCGAGAACGTGTACGCCCTCACCTACCGGAACAAGGCCAGCCGCCCCGCCTTCCAGCGGCTCCTCCAAGAGGTCGACGAGGCCGACTACCACTGCCAGTGGCGGGTCCTCAACGCCGCCGACCACGGCGTCCCCCAGCTGCGCCCCCGGCTCTTCGTCGTCGGCACCCCCAAGGGCACCCCGCTCCCCGACCTGCCCGACGCGACGCACTCGGGGCAGTGGGAGCGCCGCACGAGCGGCGGGGGAGGCCGCCCGCACGTGACCGCCGGCGAGGCCCTGGCCGGGCTGGTCACCGTCGCAGAGCCCGAGGAGACCGTGCGGGGCCGCTGGGGGCACCTCCTCGCCGACATCCCGCCCGGCGACAACTACCTCTTCTACACCGCCGAGCGGGGCCACCCAGACCCGGTCTTCGAATGGCGCAGCCGCTACTGGTCGTTCCTGCTCAAGCTGTCGCCGGACCGGCCGTCGCCCACGATCCAGGCCCAGCCCGGTCCCAACGTCGGCCCCTTCCACTGGGAGAACCGACGCCTCCGGGTCCCAGAGCTGCGACGGCTGTTCACCTTCCCCGACGACTTCACCTTCGTCGGCCGTCGGGCATCGGTCCAGGCCCAGGTCGGCAACTCCGTCCCTCCGCTGCTTGCCCGCCAGGTCGCCGACTGCGTCGCTCAGGCCATCCGGTAGCAGCGGACATGCCGGAGCGCTGGCGCACGCCGTTCGCCTCCAGCGAAGCGGTCCACCAGAAGATGAGCACCCTCACCCGGCGCGACACCGGGCCCGAGCTGGCGCTCCGACGCGTCCTCCACCGGCGCGGGCTGCGCTACCGCGTCCACCGACGACCGCTGCCCGACCTCGCCCGGCAGGCCGACATCGTCTTCCCGGGTGCCCAGGTCGCCGTCTTCGTCGACGGGTGCTTCTGGCACGGCTGCCCCGAGCACGGCCGTCGGGAGCACCGCACCAACGGCTGGTACTGGCCGAAGAAGATCGCCGCCAACAAGGACCGTGATCGCGACACCGACGAGCGGCTGATCGCCGCTGGGTGGATCCCGATCAGGATCTGGGAGCACGAGCAGCCCGACAAGGCAGCCGACCGCGTCGCTGGCGCCATCGCCGGGAACTGCTGCAGACCTTGGACGAGGACGAACGCAGGCCAGTCCCGAGAAGAAGGACGGATCGGGCCGCCGACTCGTCGAACAGCTCGCCGACGATTAGGGCTCGGAGTCGTCTCCTAGAAGCTCGTCTTGGCGATCTGCGAGCAAGTGAGCCAGAGCGTCGACGCTGCCAGCGAGACCGGCATTGGCGGCCAGGGCGCCGTCGAAATTCTCGACTCCGGCGATCGTCATCGTCTGGCTCGCGTGGTGGTCCAAGGCCTGAAAGATGGCGTCGCTCCGGATCCCGACGGCACGGATCTTGAGGCGCTCGCCCAAGGTCTGCAGCTTTGCCATGCACTCGAGCTTCTCGGCGCGATCACGGGTTTCGTCGATGATCCCGGCCTGGTAGGCGCTCAGCGTCTGGGCCATTTCGTCCAACGTGGCCCTGACGTCGGCCAGGGCCGCCAGTTCGAGGTCGGTCCGACGGTCCGCCAGCACCGCGGCCCGTGCTGCCCTCGCGTGGTCGGCCGCGGCTTGGCGGTCCTCGGCGGAGCGGCGTGAGCTGCTTCGATTCGACAGCCATTGTCCCGACACGACGCCGACATAGGCGATGGCCGCGCCGATGACCGTGTACTCGCCAGCGCTGATGCTCGTCACGATCCGGGGGTGACCGAAGGTTCAGCCGAGCAGGAGTTCATTGGCGAGCTGCTCTCTGATGTGCTCGGCGACGCTCTGCGCCCAGTGCTGGGGGAAGGCGTTTCCGACCAGCCGCTCTTGCCAGGAGCGGTACCCGATGAAGCGGAAGGAGTCGGGGATCCCCTGCAGCCGGGCCGCCTCGCGTACGGTCAGGGTCCGGCCAGCCGCGTAGTGGGTGAACCGTCCGCTGCCGGCGTTGTGGAAATTGGTGGTGACGGTCCGGGCCAAGCCGTCGCGGTGAAGCCTGGTGTACGCCTGCGAGTAGTAGCCGGCGGAGCGGCCGGGCCCGAAGGAGCCGCCCTCGCTGGCGCCGGACATGGCGAGCCTCGCGGCGAAGGTGTGCCGCCACGGCTGATGGTTATGGACGGCGCTGTCGGCGCCGCGTAGCTGCGCCGCATACGCGGCGACTTGGCTCGACGGCAGCGTCTCGCCGTCCTGGCACCCCTCCGCGGGGAGGTCGCCGAGGGCCTCTCCCACGGTGACCAGGTCGGCGAGGCCATCGAGGCGCTCGGGCAACCAGCGGCCAGCGGCCGCCTCCCGGCGGTGACCGATCCGCGGGTAGGGGCCGAGGATGGCGTCCGCGTTCTCCGTTGACGGCGTGAGCCGTTTGCCGCTCTTGTAGTCGAACACTGCGCGTGAACCCAGATGGCTGATCGGCGGAGCCGACGGCTCGACTTCGAGGTCCTTGCGATAGCCGATGACGATGCAGCGTTGCCGCGTTTGCGGCAGGCCGTAGAGGGCGGCGTTGAGCGGCCCGTGCCAGACGCGGTACCAGCGCCTCATCGTGGTGATCTGACGCTTGAACAGCTCCTGATCGATCACCGACGGCACATTCTCCATGACGAAGAACTTCACGCGGAGCGCTCGCGCCAGCGTGAAGAAGTTGACGAGGAGCGCGTTCTGCGGGTCGGCAGCGTCCCGCCTGCCCGCCGCGGAAAACCCTTGGCAGGGGGGGCAGCCGAGGAGCCCGTCGACGTCGCGACCGTCAACGCCGTTGCGGATCGTGTCGGCGGTGACATCCCGCACGTCGGTCACCAGGTACGGCGGGCCGTCTGGATAATTCTCGACGAAGGTGTCCCGGGCGACAGGGTCGATGTCGGTGAGCAGCACCGGCTGGAAAGCGCCCGTCCCGGCGAACCCCTGGGACACGCAGCCGATCCCGGCGAACAGCTCGACGGTGGTGAGGCCGCCAGCGGCTACCGGCTCAGTCACGGCGCCCGATCGTGGCGTGACGACGTGACTCGACGGCCTGCTCCACCCGGTCGGCCGCCTCGCGATGGTCCTCGTGCTCCCAAATTCGCAGGACGGCCCACCCGGCTGCGCCGAGCCGCTCGGAGGTGTCGAGGTCGCGGCGGACGTTGCGTTCGATCTTCGCCGGCCAGTACCAGGAATTCGCCTTCGGCAGGGTTCGGCCGTGCTCGCGGCAGCCGTGCCAGAAGCAGCCGTCGACGAACACGGCCACTTTAGGCCCGACGAAGACGACGTCCACCAGGCGCCGTCGAGTCCCAGGAACGACCGGCAGGTGGAGTCGGTAGCGCAACCCGCGGCGGTGCAGCTCCCGACGTAAGGCCAGTTCAGGGGCAGTGTCACGCCGGGCTTGGAGCTGCATGCGCTGGCGGACGCCAGGGTCCGACGCCCACGTGACCGTCCGGGGCGGTTCGCGAACTACATCGTTGAGCAGGACGACCACACGATCAGTTTCGCTCAACGCGGACGCCCGAAGCGAGGAGGCCGTCGCGCCCGGAGGATGCTTGTGCGTCCCGCGACAGGGTACTAACCTTTTGTGTAACCAGGTTAGTGGTTAGGAGGCGCGTGGTGGCCGAGATGTATCCAGTGCCGGCAGATGCAGAGCTCGACGACCAGGTCGTCGAGGCGGAGATCGTCGTCGGAGGGCCTCGCCGTGACCCCCGCCCCGTGCTTGGGACGGTGGTGAGCGACGACCAGTCGCCCAGCTTCGAGACCGTCCGCTTCCGTCTCAATCCCGGCGCCGACGTCGTCCCCGGCGAGTTCGTCGTCGTAGAGGCAGGCCGCGAGGACGCGCCGGCACTCGTGGTGAGCCGAGTCCTCGACGCCCACGAGGTCAACCCGCACGAGGATCCTCTTAGCTCGACCGTCCGCTCCGTCCTCCCCTTCGGCAGCGAGTACTCCCAGGAGGGGCAGTCGACGGTCATCTACCGGCTCGTCGAGGCTGAGGCAGTCGAGGAGATCCCGCTTTCAGCCGACGGCACGCCGGGGGACCCCCACGAGGTCCGGTCGTTGCCGCGGGCTGGCGGTCTCGTCTTCTCCGCCGACGCCGCCGTGGTCGGCGCTGTCCTCGGCTTCCTCTCGGACCCTGAAGACGGCGTCCACCTCGGCCTTGTCCACGGCCAAGGGGACGTTCCAGTCGTGCTCGACCCCGCCGCCCTGCAGCGCCACGTCCTCATCGTCGGGGGAATCGGCAGCGGCAAGAGCTACACCCGGGGCGTGCTCGCGGAGGAGCTTCGCCGCCTCGGCGTGGCGCAGGTCAACATCGACGTGAACGGCGAATTGATCGACGCCGCCACCGAGCTCGGCGGCACGACGGTGCGCCCCGGCAACGGCTTCACCTTGCCGCTCAGCGCCCTCACGAGCGAAGACCTCATCGAAGCGATCGCCGGCGTCCAGCGGGGAACCAACATCGAGACCCTCATCGGGTACGCCTTCAACGTTCTCCAACGAGAGGTGCGCCAGAACCGCCGCGCCACTTTCGGGGTCGCGGATCTGGTCCAAGAGATCGCCGACCAGGCGCCGAACCTCAACATGGCCCAAGCGAACACCCTCCGGCCGGCCCAGCTGCGGACCCAGGCGCTCGACCGCCTTCCCTACATCGGGCCGCAGTTCGACTGGAGGACGACGCTCGTCAACGGTGCCTTCGTCAACATTGACTGCCGGACCCAGCTGCTGCCCGACCTCCGGGTCATCACGGCGGCGGTCGCCCGCGACATCCAGAACCTCGCTCGGCGACGGGAAATTCCCTTCACCGTCCTCTCGATCGACGAGTTCCACCTTGTCGCGCCCAACGACGACCGCAACGTGTCCACCCAGGTGCTGCGGGAGATCGCACGCATCGGCCGGCACTACCGGCTCGGGCTCATCCTCACCACCCAAAGCCCGGCCGACGTCGACCGGAGCATCCTCAAGCGGCTGTTGACCCGCTTCCTCCACGCCATCGAGCCCGACCAGCTCGACGCCCTCCGGGGCGTGTTCGCCGACGCCCCCCAGGAAATGGTCCGAAGCCTCCCTAAGCTCCCGCAAGGCACGTGCGTGCTCAGCGGGGTGGCCGAGACCGTCCGTCACGCGACCGTCGTCGACGTCCGCCGCCGGGTGACCAGCCACGGGGGAGCGACGCCCGACGTGTGGGCCGACATCCAGGCCGCCGGTTGGGGCCCCAAGCGGAATCTGGACGACCTCCGGTGAGCCCCGAGGCGCGGCGCTTCGACGTCGCCGAACGCGAACAGGCGATCTTCCGCTACCTGCGTGAGTATGTCGCCGACGTGGCGCTCGGCGCGACCGTGCCGCAGATCCACCGCCACATGTCAGAACACGGCGCCCGTCTGGCGGGCGCTGCCGACGCGGTCCGAGACTCGGTGACGCTGCCCGTCTACTACAAGCTCGCCCGACGACTCGTCGCCACCGGCCACCTCGTCGAACTCGAAGACGACTCGGAGGACGGGCAGCGCTACGCCCTCGCCCCCCACCTGCACGCCGACACCGCACTCACGCTCGACGACATCCGTGAGCTGGCGGACGACCCCCCTACCGAGGCGATCGCCAAGCTCGTCGACGCCCGCGAGTATGTCCGCTCCCGACGCGACACCGTGCTGCGGGAAGCCGCACGGGCGCTCCAGAAGATCGACCCGCGGGATCTCGTGGCCGAGATGATCGTCGCCAAGACCGTCGCCTACAACGCCGACGTGGACGCCTACCACGAGGCCGGCGCGGCCGACGAGGTCCACCGACGCCGCCTGCACGCAGCGCGTGCCGAGCTGGAGCAAATCTGCTACCGCTGGTTCGGGCTGTCCCACGAGTCGGTCGTCGTCCCCCCCGCCTCCGGCGGCGTCGGCCGCCCAGTCGTCCTCGACGAAGCGACGCTCGCGGAGCAGCTCCGCTTCCGCGTCTTCGGTGAGCGGGTCGTCCGCCGCGTCAGCCCGGAAAACGGATCGACGCCCCAGGACTGGTCGACCGTCGTCGTAGCCGGGAGCGACGGCAGCACGTACGCCAGCAACATGCAGGTCGACACCGCCAGCACCTTCGCGGACGCGGCCGGCAGCGAGGTGGTGACGTTCAACAACAGCGTCGTCTTCGTCCGGCTCGAAGGCGAACTCGCCCGGCGCCATTCTTCGCCGTGGTACAGCGTCCCGCTCAACCGCAGCGCCATCGACAGCCCGAAGAACACCGGCATGGTGATGGCGCCGTTCATGTACCGCAACGACGGCCTCAACGAGGCCGAGTACGAGCACATGGCCAAGTGCGCCACCGACGTCGTCCAGTGGCGCGCCGACGAGCAGGTCTTCCGAGGCCTCGCCCGCTCGCTGGGCGACGCCCAGCAACTCCCGGCCCCACGAGTCCACATTCGCGACGGCACCGTCACCCTCCAGGAGCGCGAGTCGCACCACTACCAGCGGACCGACCCCTACGGCGACATGGTTCGCGAAGGCGTCACTCTCTCCTACGAGATCCTGCGCCACATCCGAGATCGCCGGCAGCCCCCGCTGTTCGCCGGTGCAGTCAAGAGCAGCCAGCTGCACCTGTTCGCCACCGTCGTCAATTGGTTCATCGCGAAAGGACACCCCGGCGGCAGCGTCCCCCCGGTCGATCCCAACTGGGACATGGCCCGAGGCTCCATGCTGGCGGACAACGAGTCGATGAACCTGCTGCTCACCTCGCTTGACGGCGAGCGCGACGGCGACTACTTCGTCACCTTCGCCGCCGCCCGGCCCTTCCACGCCCTGACCGACATGTACCGCCACTACGAAGAGGAACGGGTCGACTTCTGGACCGACAACTTCATCGCACGGCGAGACAACCACCGGACCAACCAGATGCTCGACAGCTACTGGAAGACGCTCGACGCGATCGAGGACGACCCGTACGTCCGCATGATGGAGACCGCCGACTACGCGATGTTCTACGTCGGCCACTCGCGGGGCGACCCGCCACCGCTCGCCCCCCGGTACGAGTTCCTCGAGACGCTCCGGCTCCTCGGTCCCGAGCAGGCCAACGAGCGGGTGCTTCGCAACATCGAGCTGCTCGTCGCCACCTTGCACCGCACCGGCTTCTCGCTCGACCAGGAGCACAACTACATGTCCAATAAACGCCTGGTCAAGCACGTGCCCTTCGTCGTCTACGAAGCCCACGAGAAGTGCAAGGCGCTCGGCCGAATGCTGGAGAGCGAGCTCAAGTCCCTCGTGATCGCCAACCTGCGTCGCCTCCGCCTCGCTCGTTTCGGCGCCCACGACGAAGTCCGCTTCCGGCCTGTCGCGATCCGCGCGTACATCGAGAGGTACCGAGCCGCCGTTCAGGCCGATCGACGCGACGAGATCGAGGCGGGTGATGACGAAGCCCAACAATGACCGACTCCAAAAGCGCCGCCGCCGGCACGGACGCGGTCGTCACGTCGCGCCCGTCGGTCGGGGGGCGAGCCATGCTTGATCAGGACGTCGACGAGCGGGCGCTGGACTTCCGCTTCCGAGTCGGCACGAGCCTTCTCGCCGAGTTCGCCATGAGTCACAATCCGGCGGACGTGCTGCGAGAGTTGGTGCAAAACGAATACGACGCCGCCGGTACGGAACTCACGATCGAGTTCGGCGTCGAGGCGCTCGTGGTACGAGGCAACGGCGCGAACATCGACAACCGCGGCTGGAAGCGACTGGGCGTCATGCTCGGCACGGGCCACGTCGCCGGAGAGGCCGCACGAATCGAAGCCAAGACCAACGGCATCGGCTCGAAGAACTTCGGCCTCCGCTCGCTCTTCCTCTTCGGGGACCGCATCCACGTCGCGTCCGGCGGGCGCAGAACGATCCTCGACTGGAGCCAAGGGACCCTCGACAAGCCGCTGCCAGACCCCCAGTCGGCCGGATCGCCTGGCGTCATCATCACCGTCCCCTACCGCCGAGTCGCCGAAGCTCCGCTCCAGGCCTTCGACGAGGCTTATGAGCGCCAGGCCCTGAAAACGATCTCCGCCGAGCTCGCTCCCACCCTCGTCAAGCTGGCGCAACCTGGCGCGGGAAAGAACCTGAGGTCAGTGACGGTGCGGTCGGAGCGACTCGGGCAAGAACTGCGCTGGCGCCAGACTGCCCGCGCCGTCCCTGGGGTTCCCGGTCTCGTGCGACGCTCCATTCGGTTGGCGGGCAGCGGGGACTCGTCTGATGAGGCATCGACCGTTATCTCGGAAGCCGAGTACCAGGTGGTGCTTGCCCCGCCGCCGACGCTTCCGAAACGAGACCTGCCTCGCTACTTCCGGGTGAGCGGTGGTCGGATCCGCCTCGGCATCTCCTTCCGAGTCAGACGTGACCGACTCGACCTCCGAGCGGCCGGGGTCCTGTACTACCCGCTCAGCGCGGGCGGGTCGCGGACCGGCTTCCCCTTCAGCGTGAGCGCGCCGTTCGAGATGACCGAAGATCGCAGCAACATCGTCGACCCGCAGAACAGCAGTTGGAACGCCTGGCTAGTCGACGAAGCGGCCCGCTTTGCGGTCAAGCTGTTACCTGACCGCCTCTTCGAGACCTACGGGGCCGACGCCTTCGTCGCCCTCACCCCTCGATCGGCCAGCGCGTCCACCGTGCCGGCGCTGCCCGACGAGATCCGCAGGCTCCTCGGCGTCGAGCGATGCTGGCCCACCCTGAGGAGACGACGGGGCGGCCGGCCCGTGCTTGCCGCGGCGGGCGCGCTCGTCGTGCCCGCCGCGCCTGCGCTCTCTGAGTTCGTCGCTCAGACGATTCCGTCCGAAGAGGTGCTTGACCGTCGCCTGGCGGAGCGTGCCGACGTGCGGGCGCTTGCCGCCGAATGCGGTGCCAAGACATTCACGGTCGGATCCCTCATTCGCCTCCGTTGTGCCGGGGCCGACCCGGCTGGGCTCGCCACCAGATTGGACGCCGCCGGTGAAGCGGCTCGTGCCTATCCCGACTTCCCGGCTGCGCTGGCGGATCTCTCCGTGCAGCGAAGATTCGCGGCTGCTTTTGATGCGTGCCGCACGGAGCTCAAGGACTCGCACAAGAGCGACCTCCGTCGGTCGCCGACTACGATGACCGCAGCAGGGACGTTGGCGGCGCCCAGCGCGCCGCTCTGGACCGTCGATGAGGCGCTCGCGGGGATCGCCCCCCGGGCGCAGACGCTGCATCCCGAGCTGGCCCACTACCGGGTCTTGACCGAGATGTGCCGGCCCTTCAACACGTCGAGTTGGGCGATCGACGTGGCGAACAAGATCTTCCAGGGGACGGCAGCGCCAGGGGAGCGCGACGCCCTGGCCGCATACCTACGCGGACGGCCGTCGCTCTCGGAGAAAGCCTGGGCAGCGGTCCGTCGATCTCCGGTGCTCGTGGACCGACACGGCGAGGCCGTCGCCCCGGCGGACATGGTCAGCAGCTCGGCCCGAGGAGCTGCCCTGCTCGCGCCGGCGCTGCATCTCCCCCTGCCCACCGACGAGGTGAACGAGTCGCTGAAGCGCCTGAAGTTCAGGGACCAGGTACGCGGCACCGACCTCGTGGCTTTGGCGGTGCTCGTCGCACAAGGCGGCGAGCCTCCGTCGTCTGTGCGACAGGCACTGACTCGGCTCCCCGAACTTCTGACTCGCTCCGTGCTGGCCCAACTCAAGAGCATCCGCTTCCTCGAGACCGCGTCTGGAGCACTGTCCGCTCCGACGGACGCCTATATCCGGACGGAGCGAACGATCGCCGTGCTCGGCGAGGAAGCGCCCTTCGCAGTCGACGCGCCCGCGAGCCAACTCAGGAAGCTCGGCTGCCGGTCAGAACCCCTGGCCGACGACATTGTCGAAGTCATCGCCAAGCTCCGTGAATCTGGAGAGCGCCCGACCCGGCCGGAGGTGGTGAGCCGAGCTCTGGCCGATGCGCTGCGCCGTGAGCGGCGGCGGCCCGACGAGTTCCGCAGCGAGCGGATCCTCTGGACCGGCGCAGGATGGGAGGCTCCCGACGACTGCCTCGTCGGCTCGGAGCACCGCAAGACGTTCCTCGACGCCGTGACCGTCCTCCCGGACGGACAGCGCGACGTGGGGACCGCCCTCGGAGCGAACACGACGCCTACGCTGTCGCACTGGCGGCGCCTGATCATACGGATCGGCGAACGCTACGGCTCGTACGGCGCTTTGCCTTCGCGCGCGGTCGACGTCCTGCGGCGAGCGTACCGTCAACTCGACGGACCTCCGGAGGGCCTGCCCAGCGACACCAAGTGTTTGCTCGACGACCGCGGCTTCCTCCACACGCTCGCCGATGCTCTCACCCGTCGCATCGTGATCAATGACCACCCGGCACTGGCGTCGGCCGCGCGCGACGCCGAAGCGCCGGTCGCGTTTGCCGACACGGCGGACAGACGAGTCGCGCCGTTCTTCCTCGCCGCAGGGGCCCACCACCTCTCGCAGGTGGTCATCGAGCTCGGGACCGAGTGCGGCCCGGAGTTCCCCGACGACGATTCCCTCGGAGGCGACAGCACCCTCAAGCGGCTGCAAGCACCGAACTTCGCGTCAGCGGTCGTGGCGCTCGTCTCGACCGTGTCGAACTCCGAGCGTGCCTTGACCGCCGCGGCGCTTGCGGCCCGCCTTGCACGGATCGACCGCATCGTCGTGGTCGACGGCATCGCCCGCCGCTACCGGCTGGCCGGCGTCACCGTAGCCGTTCAGGCTGAGTTTCTCCTGCTCGACGAGCAGATTGTCGTGCACCGGGTGCCGGGCTCCTTCGAGTTGCACAGGGCGGTCGCCGTCGCCGTCGCCGTCCTCGCCGATCCCAGCAGCGTCGCCGGGCAGCTGCTCGGCGACCCCATCTACTTCCTGCTGCGCTGCCGATCAGTGCCCGAAATCCAACGCGAGCTCCAACGCCGAAGAATCGTCTGGCATCCCGATGTCGAATTCGTGGATGACGCCGAAGACAGCGGAGACGACGAATCCTCCTCGCTCGTCGAGGCGATCGGGCGCTCCGTCGTGCGCAATGCGCTCCATACGTCGTCCAGCGCTCCTGTCGGCGACCCTCCTCACGCACCGGCTCCGGACCAACACAGGATCCCCCGCCCACCTCTTCCCGACCTTGATGATGTCAGCCCGCGACCCGCCGCGCCCGAAGGGGTGCAGAGCGAGCGGACCCCGAGACATCGCTCCGGCGGCGGATTCCCGAGCGGGTGGCCGCCTCAAGACCCAGGCGGCGACGAAGAGGATCGAGCGCTCGGTCGTCGCGGCGAGGAGATCGTCCTCGCCCTCGAACGTGAACGGGTGGAGAAGGTGGGCTTGTCCGGGGACCAGGTGAGATGGGTTGCCGCTGACGCTCCCTTCGCGGATCACGACATCAAGTCGGTCGATGACGACGGGCAAGATCTCTGGGTCGAAGTCAAGTCGACGACCGGACGCGACGGAAGGTTCAGCTGGCCCGGAGCCGAGTTCCGCCTCGCCGTACGCGTCCGACGCCGCTACTTGCTCTACCGGATCTACGAAGCAGACACCACCTCGCCCTCATGGATCTGCGTACGCGATCCAATCGGCTACTTCGAGAACGGTGGACTCCGCCTCGACCTCGATCGACTGGTCGGCGACATCGGACCCCTGACGACGGCCGAAGAAGACGCGGTCGAAGACTCCGGCCAAGAGGGGTAGCGGCTATGCCGTCGGTGCCGGACCGCCCTCGCCTGCCCCTTCGGTCCAAGCTATGACCGACGTCCAGGCCAACCCCGGCTACTACCAGTGCCACCGCGGCGGCGTGAGACTCGATGACGACACGCTTTCGAGGCTCCGACCCGGCCAGAGAGGCGCTGTCTTCGCCATGCGGAGCTGGGCGACCGCACCAGACGACGGCGTGGCGATCCTCGGCCTTCCGACCGGGTACGGAAAGAGCGAGCTGATCGCACTCGCTCCGTTCTTGTTCACCAGCGGCAGAGTCCTGATCATCGCTCCGTCTGTCGTCGTCAGAGGTCAGCTCGCTGCCCGCGTCCGCGCCCAGGACCACCTGCGGAGTAAAGGGGTGATCCCTGGCAGCCTCCCGCAGCCGCGTGTCCTAGAGCACGTCGGTCGGATCGAGTCACCCAGCGACTGGGAACGGTTCGAGGAATACGACGTCGTGGTGAGCCACACTCAATCGGTGAGCCCCACGGGGAAGGCAGTGATCGACCCTCCGGACCCCAATCTCTTCGACCTAGTCGTCTTCGACGAGGCGCATCACCTCGGCGCCCCAAGCTGGGTAGGGGTGCGAACGGCCTTCCCGGCAGCCGTTGCGGTCGGCTTCACCGCCACCCCTTACCGTCGGGACCGCCGCTCTCTTCCTGGCCGGACCATCTTCCAATACCCGATCGACAAGGCCGTCGACGAAGGCTTCTTCGTTCCGATCACCTACAAACGTGTCGCTGCGGACGCAACCGCCGAAGGCCGCGACCGGGCTGTCGCAGAGGCGGCGATCCTCGAGCTGCGGCACCGCGACGCCGCCGCGGGTCGAAAGGCCGCCAGACTGCTCGTCCGGGCGGACACGGTCCAGTGCGCCGAAAGCCTCGGCGCTCTCTACCGAGACCTAGACCCTCAAATCGTCCTTGAGGTGATCACGCACCAGACGACGACGAAGCAATTGGCGGCTGCTACCGGTCGACTCCAGTCCGGGGAAAGCTCCGGAGTGGCCTTCGTCGGCGTTCTCGGCGAAGGCTTCGACCTCCCGAGCCTCAAGATCGCCGCCTACCACAACCCGCACCGCTCTCTGCCGGTCACGATCCAATTCGCCGGTCGAGTCGCTCGAACCGAGTACAGCGCCTCCGCCTCCCCAGAGACATCCGAAGAGCACGCGGTGCTGATCGCCGCCGTCGACGACCATCCCGAGATCCTCGTCGAGCTCCATCGCGACGGCCAGCGATGGGACCGGCTCATTCCCGAACTAGCGAAGGACCTCGGAGAAGGCTCCTCGCGGGCGTGGACCGTGTTCTCGCCCGACACGGCCGACATGGCCGACGCATTCACCATCGAGAACTTCCGTGCCTTCATGCTCGCTGACGTTTATCGGCTCTCATTGGCGCCCGACTACGAGCTGCTCGCTGCCGGCCTGGCCGAACTCCGCATGGCAACCCCGGAAGAAGGAGCGGACGAGGCGGGGAGCGCAGGCGGGACTGCGCCACGCGACTCGGCGTACAGCGTGAAGGTGCTTCGGGAAGGCACCTGCTTCGCCGCGCTGCTCGCCCGCGAACACCAAAGGCAGTGGCTGCAGGCGACGCCGAGCGGTCAGCAGGAGTACGAGTACATAGTCCTGGCGATAGAGCCGCGCCAAGACGGGAAGGCCTGGTGGCTCTGCGTCAGGAGCACGCTCCCCCCAGACATGACGGCGCGAGCTCTTGCCCGACTATTCGGTCCGAGTCTCCAGAGGCCGTCGCGCTCCGAGCTCGCGCAGTATCGCGGAGACTCGTGGTCCGACGCACGATTCACCGGACTAGGGAAGCGAGCAATCCATCCCGTCGTTGCTGGAGTCCTCTCGTACGAGACCGGCGCAGGTCGCAGCGTGGACCAAGCGCTGAGCCTCGACGACCGCGCACTCCACGAGATAGGGCACGCCATCGGGATCATCCCGGCCGGAGCAGGTGCCCATGATCGGACCCAGATCGGCATCGCCATGGACAAACGCCGCGTGTGGCAGACCGGCTACGCACGTCTCGGCGACTACGCGATGTGGGCCGCCAACCTATGCCGAGAGCTCGAAGGCGGTGTGCCAGTCGGTCAACTCGGCGGCCAATCGCTGACAGCCCTCTCGGCCCGACGGCGAGACCCATCGCCGCAATCTTCGCGCCGTTCTTCGACGTCAATTGGGACGCCGAGTATCAAATCGACGGCATGGCGGCCGTCCCATTCGCGGACTTGGAGCTGGCTCCGCTCGCCCGTCAAGACGGCGGCGACATCGACCTGAGCCTCTTCCACGATGGGAGGACGTTGACCACGGTCACCTACGCGACCGACGGCCAGCTGCTGAGCGCACCAGGCGAATTCCGACGACGAGGGCACAGCGAGGCTCTCGCCGATCGCCTGCAGCGACACCCGATCTCGGTGTTCTTCAGCGACGGATCCGTCATGCGCGGACCGGGAGGATGCATCGCCCCTCTCGGCGACGACGCCTACTTCGCCATCGCTGACGAGCCCCGGCCCCTTTCAACGAACCCGGCACCGCTCAGCGCGGACAACCGATTCGCCGTCCTCGATACGACGACCATCACTCTCCCCGAGAAAGACGCCGCCAGCACGACTGCCATCCTGGCGAGCCTCAGGGGCGTGAAGGCGACGACGACGCCTGCGTCGCTGTTCCAGTTCGTCGTTCGCCAAGCACGTGTCGAGAGCGCTGACTTCGTCTTCTGCGACGACGGGACGAATGAAGTCGCCGACTTCATCCTTGGATGGCTTGCCCATCCTCAGACCGGTCGACCCCACGTCCGGCTCGTCCACTGCAAGGCTATGCAGCCAGCAGAACGAAAGCGGATCGCTGCCGGCGGACAAGGCGTGAGAGGCAGCGGGCTCAAAGAAGCCGAGGAGATCGGCCAGCAAACCATCCGCAGCGTCGCCTACTTGCTCCGGCCGGCCGACACCATGCGGGCCCTGCTTGAGAAGAGAGCCGTCAGTCGTCCCGAGCGGTACATCGTCGGGACGGTCGGTACCTTCGACGAAATCGTCACCCGCGACCCGCTCACTCGGACCACGGAGATTTGGTCGGTCCACCCCGGACTAAGCCGTCAGCGGCTTCTCCAACCGCGAGGAAGAGCGCTGCGAACGCTGCTCGCGGCGATACGAACGAGAGCGATTGACGCACGCGCGGACCTTGCGGTCATCGGCCGAGCCTGAGTGTCCGGGGAGGTGGCCCCCTCGGGCGCCTGGAAGCGCGCCGACCATCGACTACGACGCCTACCTTCAATCCGTCCCCGGCTCCGCTGACAAAGGCGACCCGCTGCGAAGGACGGCTGCAGGAGAGTGGTCGCGACAGGGTCAGGCGTCGACGGTGGCGAGGTGAGCGGATGTGGGACACGATGAGAAGGTGATCACCGTTGCCTCCCACCCACCGGATCTCGCCTCCTGGGACCAGCAGGCGGATCCGTACTACCTGGAGGTGTTCGGGGAGACCGAGCCGGTGCTGGACATGACCCACGCAGAGGTGCTCCCGGCCGGGGGATCCGCAGCGCAGACGACCGCGGCGACGCCGGTCTACGAGTATTGGTGGACGATCGGTCACGGGGGCACCAAGCCCGAGCATCGTCACCTGTTCGAGAGCCGTAAGAAGCTCGACCTGTGGCACCGCCTCGAGGACATCGCCGCCCGGGTGTATCTCTACTTCCCGATCGCCGGGGGGTGGCGAGTCCAGGAGCTGGCGGCGAGCGCCAAGTACCTGGCGCCGGTCGCCCATCAGTCCGACTGGACCGAGAAGGCGGCTGCGGAGTGGCAACGGATGCAGCCGATCGTGGCCGGTGCCGGCCAGGTGGCCTCGGCGCTCGGCGTGGTGCCTGGGGTGGGCACGGTGGCTGCCGGCGCGGCGCCGATCCTGTCGGCGGTGTCGAAGCTGCAGTTCGGCAGCGTTCCCCAGGACGTGAAGGGCTTCGACTGGTACGTGGAGAAGGTGACCTTTGGTGCCGCCGCGGGTCACGGCGTGATGCAGGGCGTCGTGTGGGCGATTCCCAAGGAGATGTTCGAGTACCTGGGGGGACGGCTCACGGGCAGCCTGGCCGTCAGCTTCGTCCCGACCGCCTCGGGAGATCCGAGCGAGTGGGTACCCGAGGCTCTCCCCATGTTGGCCCACGCGGTCGTCTACGCCGACGGCGAGCACTCCTGGGTGCCGGAGCAGAACAGGTTCGTCGAGCTGATCTTGTCGCCCAAGAAGCCGGCCGCGTGAGGTGTCTCAATCGACTTCCAGCGGCGGCCACGAGCACGCAGCGAGAAGCGAAACAGCCGACGAATCACCGGCGTGCCGCGCTTCGGATCGCGAACCCGAAGGTGCGTCTTCGTCATGGAGTTTCTCGGGACATCGGCATGTACGGACCAACATTGAGTAGGGCAACCGCCTAGGCGGCTGCATAGGGCAGGGCTCTGACCAGCGGCTTCCCCCGCCACCATCGAAACGCTGGTCGGTGCGCCTCGTGCATAGGGAACAGGCGCCTGACAAGCGATTTCGGGTCTAGCCCGAGGTCGAAGATCGGGGTTTCTCGGGGCTTTTTCTCGGGACCTGATCAACTTCGCGCACGCTGCCCTATGCAGGTGGGCGCGGCGCGTGCGGCCCGTACGCTGCGGATTCGCGATGGGTCGGCGAATCTCCGAGAGGCTGCATAGGGCAGCACGGGTGCACCCCTATGTGCCTGCACTGATCAGCTGAAACGGGTCATGGAGCTGCGATCTCGGCTGATCCCGTCAGTGAGCGGCGGAGGCTACGGCGATGTCGTAGCTCCTCCTCGTGCCGGACCGGTTGGTGAGCACCGTCGATCTCAGCCGGGGAGGGGTCCCTCTTCGTGGATCACGTTCCCAGCACCCCGGGGGACACCGACGGCCACGCGTGAAGAATTCCGATGGCTGTCCGCGGGGAGGGTCAGTGGCCGCCTATGGGGAGGATGACATGGCCGTTGTCACTCGCGCGGAGAGCCTGCGACAAGGTGATCGAGCTCTTCGGTGACCTCCTGGCAGCACTGCGTCGTTCCCTCACCTGGGACTCCAGGGCGCCGAGATGCCCGTCATCACGAGGTTACACGGGCCCTTGCCATGCCTGACTACCTGTGCCATCCGGGTCGGCCCTGGGAGCGTCCGAGCAACGAGAACACCAACGGTCTGTTGCGCGACTACTTCCCGAAGTCGTCAGATCTCCGCGTGCACAGCGTTCACGACCCTCGTGTGCGTCGCAGACGAGCTCAACTGCCGACCGCGCAAGACCCTCGCTTGGCGGTCTCCACACCAGCTGTTCACTACGCTTCGCTCCGGGTCCGTGTAGCGACGATCGCTGGAACCCGCCGAGCAGAAGTGGGGAAAGTCGGTGAGCGGCATCATGATGGGCGGAACAGCACGAGAGCAGATCTTGGCGGCGATTGAACGCATCCGACCGAGGTCGGGTGACACGTTTACCATCGCTGAGGTCCTCGACGAGCTGCGATCGCAGGGCAGCAACCTGGCGGAGAGCACGATCCGGACGCACATCACCTCGCGGATGTGCGGGGACTCGCCGGACCACCACGGCACGACGTACGACGATCTCAAGCGAGTCGACCGAGGCGTGTACCGGCTGCGCCGAAGCCGGTAGCGGGATGGCAAGCGACGTCATCGATCGGATCGTCGAGCAGAACCTCGGCGTCTACCGGGCGGCGCCGTCCCGGTTGCAGGAGGACGTCAGTCAGGAGGCCCAGGTAGCGAGCGACTACCGGGGGCGTCTCGTGTATGAGCTGCTCCAGAACGCGGACGACGCGATGGAGGGGCACGCGACGCAGCGGGATCGCGTCGCGTTTCTCGTCACCGACGACGCGCTGTGGATGGCGAACTCGGGTCGTGCGCTGACTGACCCTGATGTGCAGGGCCTGTGTGGGCTCGGCGCCAGCTCGAAGGTCGATGCCGCCGGCACGAAACGCGCCTCTATCGGACACAAGGGGCTCGGCTTCAAGAGCGTGCTGGAGATCACCGACGCGCCAGCGGTGTTGTCTCGTACCCACTCGTTCCGCCTGGGTGAGCGAGAGGCTCGGCCACACATCGACGCGCTCTGGGATGAGTTCGGGAACGCTCGACCGAGGACCGTCCCAGCCATGCGGTTCCCGTCGGCGATCGATGATGCCGACGCTGACCCTCGGTGGCGCGACCTGCGCTCCGACGCGTTCAACACGGCCTTCGTCTTCCCGTTCCGATCCGACCTCGAGCCGGACCAGCGGGCCTCGCTCGCGGAGCGCTTGTTGAGTCTCCCTCTGACGACGGTGCTGTTTCTGAAGCACCTGGAGTCGGTGGTCGTGGAGATCGACCAGGCGGGACGGTCCGAGCGGAGGGAGTGGACGGTCCGGCGTGAGGTCCTCGACGGTGAGCGCTGGGTTCCCGTACCAGGACTGGGTGGATCAGGTCTGTACCGGGTGACCGCTGCGAGCACGGACCAGGACCAGGCGGCCTTCTACATTGCGCACGACGGCAACGTCCCGATCGGACCCAACCGCGTCGGACTGAGTGGCCCCGCTTGGGAAGGCGTCGATCTCACCGAGGTGTCCATCGCCGTCCTCGCCGATGGCCCTCCAGAAGAGATGCCGGAGAGTTGGAGGCACTTCCACGTCTTCCTGCCAACCGAGGAGCGGTGCCCGTACCCGATGTTGGTAAACGGAGCGTTCGCGACGGACCTGTCCCGTCAGCAGGTCCGAGTCCGATCTGAGCGGGGCGATTACAACTCGCACCTCGTGCGGGAGGCGGCGCGCCTCTTCGTGGACGAGATGCTTCCGGTGCTTCGGAGCGATGGGCTCGAACGGGTGCTGGCAGTACTCGACCGAGGGGAGGACCCAAGGGACGGTCCCCCCGCCGAGCTGCTGCACAAGTGCCTGGTCGATGCGCTCGCCGAGAAGCCGTTGCTGCCGACTGAACTGGGCGATGAGAAGCCATTGGCGGCCTGTGTGCTGCCATCTCCGCTCGTGGAGGCAGAAGGCGAGCTGTTCCGCACTGTGCTGGGGGAGGTCGCTCGCTGGGGCGAGGCGGATTTCCCCGCTGCGCAGTTCTGCCGCGGGCGCTGGGCCCGGGTCGCGGCTGACCACGGAGCCGCACAGTTGACCCCCTCGGAGTGCCTCGCCGTTCTGGGCGCACTCGCCGATCCAGAGTGCTCGGCGATGCGGGAGCACGAGTCCGGCGGATACGAGGTCGATCCAGTCCTGGAGCTGAGTGCCCTGCTGTGGGAACGAGCGGACGGCCACGAGCGAGCGATCCTCGAGGGTGATGCCCGCCAGCAGCCGATCTTCCCGGTCCATCGAAACGATGACGGCAGCGTCGTCCGTGTCGCGCTCGGGGAGGACACCGCCTTCTACCCCCCGCAATCTGCCCGGCAGGACTTCCCGCTGCGAGGCTTGCGGTTCCTGTGCCACTCGGTCTGCTGGGGGGCGCTGAACAGGAACGAACGCAACGCGATGCTGGGTGAGCAGATGCGGGTGTGGTCGGCGCTGTTCGACGTCAAGGAGTTCCGCTTCCAGGAGGTCATGCAGGCTTCGGTGCTGCCGGCGCTCGGCCTCAACCCGACGCCCGACGAGCTCTCGTGGCGCGCCGACCTGCAGAGCAAGGGCTCGCTCGCAGCGATCTGCCAGCTCGCAGGCGCTTTAACCAAGCCCGACCGGCCGCTGCGCTATCAGCGACTGCAGAGCGATCGGGCCATCTTCAACTTGAGCCGCCTACCGGTGCCTTGCGTGGCGGATGACGGGACCGAGGAGTGGGTTCCCGCGTACCGCGCCTATTTCGGTCGAGCGTGGATCGAGGATCGCTCGTTCGAGCACGTGTTGGATGCCTTGTCGGACGGCGACGCGTCGCGCTCCCAGATCGATGCTCGGTTCCTCGTGTCGCCCGAGTGGTTCCTCGGTCTTCTCGAGTCGCCCGACGAGGCACCGTCCGAGAGCGCGAGCGACGGCGATGACGAGGAGGTCGACCTCGACGAAGATGTCGATCGGGCCCTCGGGACGACTGAGTTCGAGCGGTGGCTCAACTTCCTGTCGTGGATCGGCGTCAATCGCTCACTTCGGCTCGTTCACTTCCACGACGTCGAGGACCGCGACACGGGATGGCTGACCACCAAGGAGCTGGAGCAACCCAAGGGCTGGGCCTTCCGCGAGCTGGGCGATACGTGGGCCGCCTACAGGGACGGGCTCGATGCGCTGCTCTCCGCTCGACCGGATCATGGCGAGGTCGTGCCGTACCTTTACGAGGTCCACGACCTTGACCATGGCCTCGCGCTGACCGAAGCAGCGGAGCGTGACGCGTCGTCGGTGGTCGCTGGTCGTCTCTTCGACCACCTCATCCAGCACTGGAGCGCCTTCGCCCCGTTCGCGGACGCGCAGTTGGCGCTCGTTGAAACCGGCAAATGGCCGAGTTCACGGAGCAAGCCGCAGAAGGCGTTGTCGGAGGAGCTCACCCTCCTCGGTGACAACCTGTGGCTGCACCGGCTGCGGAGGAGCGGGATCTGCCCGACGTCGCGGGGACCGCGGCGGCCCGAGGTTACGTGGCGGCGGATCCCTGAGATCGAGCGGCGGTTCTCGTCGACTCGTGGCCACCGAGACGCGAGTGACCTGATCCCGGTGCTGAAGCAGTCACCCGACCTGCCCGCCAACGCGCTCCGCAGCTTCTGCGAGCGGTTGGGCGTTCGGGGGGAGATGAGCCCTTCGACGTTCACCGTCGACGATGCGGATCTCCTGTGTCGACAGCTCGAGGTGCTCTACGCCCAGAATGCCGGCGATCCGGGAGCGCTTCGCCACGTCATCAAGCCGGCGTACCGATCGATGTTTGAGCTGTTGAGCGGCCAAGCGAGAGCCGTCGGCACTCCGGTCCTCAAGACCACGCCGTTGCTGGCCGAGACGGCCGAGGGCTACCGGTTCCTCGCTGCGGGTGAGGTGCTGTTCGCAGGCACGCCCGGGATCAAGGAACGCAGCGGGCTCGCCGGACGAGTTCCGATCTTCGTCCTCGAAGCGGAGCCAGCGGCTGAGGCACCGCTCACGTCGATCTTCGGTTGCCGTGTGCTTGAGAATGTCCTCAACTGGCGGCCGGACCCAGGCGAGTGCTCGCTTGCCCCCGGCGAGCTCCTCGAGATGCGCACCGGGCTCCGTCAACTCGTTGCTCCACTCCTCGCTCGCATCCGGGCCGAGCGGACCAATGCCCGTGATCGCTCCGACCTCATCGACTTCGTGGAACGGGTCGAACCCGTCGACGACCTCGTGTTGGACTGCACCCTCGACGGGCAAGCACTCGAACGCCAGCCTGGACGCAACTACTTCGTGCGGCCCCGCGCAGGAACGGCGCAGTTCCAGGGCTTCGTGGTGTGGAACGGTCCAGCGTGGCCACCCGCACCGGACGCCGCACAGAGTCTGGCAATGGCCCTCGCCGACACGCTCGGAGTCAACCTCGTAGAGACGTTCCTCGCGTTCATCACCAGCAACGAGCGACAACGTCGGCAGCTCCTCGACATCGCCGGGGCATCCGGCCACTACCAGGACGTGCTCGACGAGCTGGCGGAGGAGCCAGAGAACGAGACCGAAGGGCAGACACCGGTCGCTGGACCCACCGCCGCACCCGAGTCCAAGCAGTCACGCAACGAGGGTCGATCGACGCGACCCGATGCCACGCAGCTGGCCGCTCCGCCCGTGCCACTTCACGACTTCTCATCGCTTCTCCTCGACGGGCAGCCACTCATCGTCACCGGCGACGAGCCCACCGGCGGCGGCCAGGGCGAGGACCGACATCGTGATGGAGCGGGTTCGGGCACCGGAGCATCTCCGGGCTCCCCGAAGCGCGCCGCAGCCGGAACGGATCTCTCGGCGCTCGACAGGTTGGGCATGCAGATTGCGGTCGCGTACGAAGCCCGACGACTTGGCCGCGACGGCCGGTCCGTGGCGGTGATCGCGGGTGGGGCCATGCAGGGCGTCGGCGACACCCTCGTCGTGGAGGTCCACACGCCTGCCGCGATCGCTCGGGCCGAGGAGCTGAGTGACGCCGTCAAGAAGGTGATGAGCCACCTTGGGGCGCGTGGTGTGAGCCGGGTCCATCCGGGCTTCGACCTCCTCGCCATCCGCGACGGCGAGATTGACCGATTGATCGAGCTGAAGTCGTCCGGTGTTGACGCCCGAGTGCAGGCGATGTCGTGGAATGAGTGGAAGAGCGCGTCGCACAGCGACCTCCGCCCGATGTTCTGGCTCTACCTCGCCGGCAACCTCAGGGCGGACCTGGAGCACGCCCCGCCGTACCTGCGCGCGATCTGCGATCCATTCGGGAGCCTCGTTGGCGAGACGGTGGAGGACCGCCAGGTGCGGCGGGCCGTCCAGTTACGGGTCCGAGAGTTCACAACGGCGGAGCACCTCGATCTGACGGTTGTCGGACCTTCAGATGGCCAGCTCGTCGGTGCCAGCGGGTGAGCTCACATCCGAAGGCTAGCTACAGCTAGGCGCAACAGCTCGACGACCTGGCGGGGCTACCTCCCCCGGGTGAGCTTCGTTCAACCCAGGCTGGCTCGCAACCCCCCCGATGCAGGGCTCGGGTGAGAATTCACTCGGTGATCTGGCGGAGCTGTCGCTTGTCGGTGTCGCTGCTGGGGACCTGGATACAGAGCGTGAGCGACGGTTGGGGATGCGACGGTGAGCTCGGTGACGTCGAAGCGGATGATCCCGACTGGCGGTCGGCGGATGGCGATCTGGCCGGTGACGGCTTTCTCGACTCGGTTGTCGGCCCGTCGGGCGGCGAATCGCTGGCTTTCGTTCGTCAGTGCCTCGACGAGTTCTGCGAATCGCTCGTCTGCGGGATGCTCGGCTGCGGCGGAGCGGAACTGGCCGAGGACGCGGCGACGAGAAACACCGCCGCGGCCACGATGAAGCCCACCAGTGGCTTCTCCAACGTATGCTCCGCGCTCGCCAGTTGCCTGCTGACGATCGGGGGAAGGACGAGGACGAGCCCAGTGAAGACGAGCGACAGCAACGCCGTCAGCACCCGGCTCAGCGTCTGATCGTTCACCGTAGGATCAGGACTCGGCTTGTTCTGACCTTCGGACGAATTCGGGCCGCCCTGGCTCTCTATGCTCGCAGTCTCGCGCCCAGAGGAAGCGCGAACAGCCTGTGCAGGTAGGTACACCGTCGCGCGCCGCCATGGACCTTTCCCCAGCCGTGCGCGAGCCTTCGTCGCCGCCTTCCGTCAAGCGGTGGGCGACGCTCATCGGTGTGCGCGGTACCCACCACCTGCCCGGACACACGGCGGTGCTTGGAGCCCTCGCCGATCACGACTCCTGAAGGTGCGCTGGCGGCGGTCCGGCGTGTCAGCCTTCTCATGTGGCTCCGAAACCGGTCGAACCGGGACGTCAGAAATCGGACCTGGCGCGACAGATAGTGAGTATGAGGGCCGATCCGGCTGCCGCTGGGGAGATGACGCCACCGGCAGGTGGCTCGACCGCAGCGGTCGGCGGGCTGGCCACGGCGCAGCTGGTTGACGAGGTTGTCCGGACTGGGTATGCCGGCCCGGCCTGGGGGGAGCTGGCGCGACGCCTGGTCAGCCGGGCCTTGCCGGACCTGGAGTCCGCCATCCGCACGGGAGCGATCTACCGACGGTGTGCCAGAGCCGGAGTGTCTATCCGGAGGAGGCCAGTGCTCCAGGGCGCATCTCACGCCCAAGACATCGCGGCAGAGGCCGTCGAGGACTGCCTGGACCGGTTCCGAACGCGCGTCTTACCCGAGGGTCGGTGGGATCCGGAACAGGGCACGAGCCTCGAGGACTACTTCTCTGCGTGCTGCCTTCCTGATGTGGCCAACCGCTGGCGTTGGCACCTCCGGCGTCTCCCGGAGGTCGTGATCCCGCTCGACGGCGCCGGTGAGGGAGCGGTCGTGTCCTTGCCGGTCGATCCTGGGCCTGGACCGGCGGAGATCACCGAGGAGAAGGCCGTCGTCGCTGAGGCGCTGGCGCCGATGGTCGGACGGGATCAGGCCGCCTTCGTCATGCTTGCGGCCGGCTGGACCCCACAGGAGATCGCTCGAGCGCTTGGTGTGGCCCGCAACACGCTGGACGCCCGGATCAGCCGGGCACGCAAGGCAGCACGCGCAAGGAGGAACCCGTGAGCGACAGTGAGGAGACCGTCAGCATCGAAGACGAAGTAATGGAGCAGGGGGACGCGCCGATCGGTGCCCTCGCAGGGGACCGCCTCGGCCGCCGCCCCTTCGCAGAGGCCCTGGCTGCCGAGATCCTGGCGGCTCCGGCCGCCCGTGGCTACGTGATGGGGCTGACTGGAGCGTGGGGCAGCGGCAAGACCTCCATCCTCAACATGACCGTCGACGCCCTCGGGGATCAGGCCATCGTTGTTCAGTTCAACCCGTGGATGTTCTCTGGGACCGAGGCACTCGTCAGTTCGTTCTTCGACGAGGTGGGCAAGCAACTCGACAGGCGGGACTCGGCCATCAAGGCCATCGCCGAGAAGCTGGCGAAGTATGGACGCCTGCTCTCTCCGCTCGCCTCGTTCGTCGGAGCGGGCTCCGCGGTCAACGCTGCAGCGGACATCATCGGCGACTTCGCCAGCCAACCATCGGTGTTCCAGCAGCGCCAAGAACTCCGCGCCCTATTGGAGGCACTGGATCGACGACTGGTCGTGATCGTCGACGACGTCGACCGGCTCCGGCCCGAGGAGGTGCTGGACATGGTCCGGCTGGTACGTCTCGTGGGCGACTTCCCCAACACGCTGTACCTGCTGGCGTTCGATCGAGGTCGGGTCGAGGAGTGCCTTGGCGAGGGCAGCCCGGAGCGTGGTCGTGCCTACCTGGAGAAGATTGTTCAGGTCACCCATGACGTGCCCGCGGCGCGCCAGCCCGACGTCACGTCCATCTTCCTCGCCGGTCTGCAGCGACTGGTCGACACCGTCCCGACGGGCCCACTCGACGCCGGCGACTGGCAGAACATCTTTGCCTTCGTCGTTCGGCCACTGCTGGCGACGCCGAGGAGCGTGCGGCGGCTGCTCGGCTCGCTCTCGATGACGATGCGGCTGGTCGGCGACGAGGTGGCACTCGCCGACCTCATCGGTATCGAGGCGGTCCGAGTGCTCCAGCCGGCAATGTTCGATGCGGTGATCTCCGTAGTCGAGAACCTCTCCGCGCAGGCCACCACCGTCGGCCAGACCGGGTACCAGCACGGCCGGGACCCGTTGGAGACGCCCGTCGCGCCACTGTTCGGGGTCGATCCGTTGCTCGCGTCCGCCATCTGCCAGTGGCTGTTCCCCGGTGCTCGCCGCTACGTCGAGAACATGCACTACGGGCCGGAGTGGGAGGTGACCTGGAGGCGGCATCGAAAGATCGCCAGCTCAACCGTGTTCCGCTTCTACCTGGAGAGGCAACTCCCCGACGGCGTATTGCCCGCCAGGCTGGTGGAAGAGGCGCTGGAGCGCTTGACGGACAGAGACCGGTTGCAGGAGCTGCTCGACGCCCTCTCACCGGCTGAGCTGATGGACCTCATCGAGCGGATGAACGCGAGCCTCGAAGAGCTCCCAGTATTTGCCGACGAGCTAGATGGGGATCCAGCGCGCGTGGCGCTTCCTGTCCTGCTCGATCTCCTCCCTCGGCTGCCCGAGGAAACCGGGATGCTGACCTTCAGCGGATCCATGGTCATCATTCGGGCAGCTCTGCGGCTGCTCAAGCGGCTTCCGACCGACGAGGCGCGAGCCGAGCTCATTCGAGGGGTCTTGGGCGAGACGCGGTCGCTGAGCGCGCGCCTGATCTTGGTACTGGTGGCGGGCCACCGGAAGGACATCGGCGCCGAACTCGTCACCGCTGACATCGCCACGGCGCTGGAGGGCGAGCTGCGCCAGAGTCTCATCGAGCTATCCCCGGCCGCGTTCGCCGCCGCAACCCGGACGGTGCGCCTGGCAGATCTCCTCGCGGAGAGCGAGGAAGGACGGAGAGCGCTGCACGAGCTCGCCGAGGACAACCGAGTGATGTTGTCGCTGTTCGTCGACTCCATGGGTGAGATCCGAGCCCGGTCCATGGGAGCGGCGGCGGTCGAACGGACCAAGACGCTCGCCTGGGACCACCTGGCCACTTACTTCGGGGAGGAGATGCTTGTCCGGCGGACTGCCGAGTTGATGCAGGCGATCATGGACGACGGAATGGAGGTCTCGGCTCAGGAGCGGGCGGCGGTGTCGCTCGCCGCCGACTACGCCACCGGCAACCGACCGGAAACCTCGTACGAGCGGATGATGCGCACCGCGTCGAACAGCCCACCAGAGAAGCCGGCCACGGCAGACGACGGGGACGATGAGAGTATCGAGCCGGAAGACACGCAGGTGCCCGCGAAGCACCCCATCGAGGACGAGGAGTAGGTAGCTGATGTGGCGGCGGCTCTTCGGGTCCTGAACCCGAAGGTGCAGCCGACCGTGGAGTTTCTCGGGACCGGACCGGTCGGGACCGACATTGAGTAGGGCAGCCGCCCGGGCGGCTGCATAGGACAGGGCGTTGACCAGCGGGTTCGTCGGGTTTGAGGCCCGAAGTCGCTCGATGGTCGTGAACCCCCGCCACTTCGAGGCCTTCACGTTTCCGGGCGCTGTCATCCTGCCTCGGCGTGTGACGCGCCGTCGCCGCTCGCAGATTGGGCTCGCGCAGGCGAAGGCCTCGCTTGCTCCGCCGTGCGAGCGCCAGGGGTGGAGCGGCGCCACGTTTCCGCGGAACGGGGTGGTCGGTTAGCTCCTCCTGCCCCTACATCTTGTGGTCGGACCACTGGTAGCCGCGACTGACGGCGGCCTCGGTCACTGGACCGGTGGCGACGGCCTGCTCGAGGAGGCGTCGGAACACGAGCCCTCGGCT